>CAYVDX010000029.1:0-13124 GCA_964450485.1 uncultured Calditrichaceae bacterium | reverse complement strand
CGAAAACACCATCGTCATCAGCACCACGCCGAACCTGGAAGATCAGTCATATCGCAGCAGCGAGGAAATCTCTAAATTGTCGCTGAAAGTGCCGCAGTTGGCGACAACGGATACCACCGGAAAATCCCAGGAACTGGACGTCATCTGGCCGGTTCGCGTGGACGGCGAATTTAAAGGCTACATTCGCATGGGCATGTCGATTGACCAACTTCACAGCCTCGATGAAGCGCGTGTTTTTGTCATTTGGGGAGCAATCATTGCCATTTGCGCAATCATCATCATGGCGTTGTGGTTTAGCTGGCGAATCAACCTGCTTACCCGGTTCGCTAATCATATTTCAACGCCAAACGACGCGGAAATCAGCGCGAACAAAAGTCCCGATCCATCCAAAAACGGCAAATCCGGAGGCTCCTTATTTTCAAAATTAACAGAACTTTACAGCAAGGGCAGCGACTTAGATAGAAGCTTTCAACAATCCGAGCGAAAAGCGCACTCGATGATGCGGGTGCTCAACCAGGGTCTGCTCATCCTCGATAATAATATGCACATCATTACCAGCAATGAATACATTCTCGATGTGTTCGGCATTCGCACAAAATCAAGCGCGCAGCGCAAGGTTTATGAGCTGCTCCAAAAAAATCCGAAACTGCTGGAAATTTACCGCCGCGCGAAAGATCCCCTGACCCATGAAGTCAAACAAATTTTTGATTTGACATTGCTTAAGGGGCGCATCGTCAATGTGGAAGTGCTGGCGCGCCCATTTTATGAAGGCGAAAATGTCGCGGGCGTGACGTTTTACATCTAAAATCTCGACATGCTAAACGAATTAGAACAAACCTTGCAGCGCAGCATGAAATACGGGGTCATCTCACAATTATCTTCCAGCATCGGGCATGAAATTCGCAACCCCCTCAGTTCATTGGCGATTCACACGGAAATCGTCGATAGTATGGTGATCAAATCAGTGGAAGATAAATCGCGGCTCAAAAAAATCAAAAAATCAATTAACATTTTAAATTCCGAAGTAGAACGGTTGCAAAAGCTGATCGATCAATTTTTTAACCTTGCAAAAGCCCAGGAAATCAAGCTAACGTATGAAAATATCAATGACTTGATGAGAGATATTTACGACCTTGTTCAACAACAGGCTTTGGAAAAAAATGTGCAAATCAATCGTTATTTTTCAAAAAACCTGCCAATGATAAAAGTCAGCAAGGATCAATTAAAACAGGTAATTATAAACCTGATTTTAAACGCGTTCGACGCGATGCCGGAGGGCGGCGACCTGACTTTGCGAACCGCTTATCGCGAAGGATTTGTGATCATTTCCATCAAAGATACCGGCGCGGGCATCCCGGAAAACATTCGCGACAACATTTTCGATCTGTATTTTACCACCAAGGACAGCGGCGGCGGCATCGGGCTGGCGATTTCCCGAAAAATCATCGAAGCGCACGAGGGCAATTTTTATTTTGAAACCAAAAACGTTTTTGGCACGATTTTTTATATTGAACTACCAACTTCTCAAAACTAATGGAGAGGATTTATTTAATGGATAAATACCGCATTCTAATTGTAGATGATGATACGAACCTTCGCGTGGGCGTGGCGACTATTTTGGAAGATGAAGGATTTGACGTGATTGAAGCAGAAAACGGGCGGGTCGGTATTGAGCGGCTCGAACAGGGCATTTTTGACCTGATTATCACGGATTACAAAATGAATGAAATGGATGGCATGAAGTTTTTAGCGCATATCCAAACGGAGTTTCCATCCCTCAAAGTAATTATGGTAACCGGCTTCGGAAGTATCGAGGACGCCGTTAAAGCAATGAAGCTTGGCGCGGTGAATTACTTAACAAAACCCATCAATCCTAAAAAATTGATTCAATTGGTCAAAAGCGTCTTGCAAATTGATGAGGAAAACGCGCACTCGAGTGAAGATCAACAAAAACGTTTAAAAAAATTCCATCATTTTCACAGCCTTGTTGGGCAAAGCAAACCCATGCAGCAGGTTTACCGCAAAATAAAAGAAGTTACGACAGCCGATATTCCCGTGCTCATCACCGGGGAAAGCGGGACCGGGAAAGAAATGATCGCTAAGGCAATCCATGAGCTTTCAGCGCGAAAAGACGGACCGTTTGTGGCGATTAACACCGGCGCGATTCCCCGGGAATTGATTGCTTCGGAGCTTTTCGGACACCTGAAAGGCGCATTTACCGGTGCGATCGCGGACAAAAAAGGAAAATTTGAGGAAGCGAGCAACGGAACGCTCTTTTTGGATGAGATTGGCACCATGGATCACGCGGTTCAAATCAGCCTGTTGCGTGTTTTGGAAACGCAGGTAATCGAGCGGGTGGGCAGCAATCGCCCCATAAACGTGGATGTTCGGGTGATAGCCGCGACCAATGACAACCTGGGAAAAATGATAGAAGAGAATAAATTTCGGGAAGACCTCTATTACCGTTTGAATGTTTTCACCATTGACCTTCCGCCCTTGCGCGATCGAAAAGGCGATATTGCTTATCTTGCCAATTTTTACCGACACATGTTCAATATTGAATTAAACAAAAAGATTGACGCAATTACCCCGCGTGCGATGGACGCGCTGAATAGTTATCATTGGCCGGGCAACGTGCGCGAATTGCGAAACATCATTCTCCGAGGCGTGTTGACTGCCACAAGTCAAATTGATTTAAAACATCTGCCGAACAATATCATCAAACCCGGTTTGGCACAAGTGAATATTACCTTTAAACCTGGCGTTCCGCTATCGGAAGTGGAACGAACCATGATTGTACAAACCCTGAAAGCCGTTCGCGGCAATAAATTAAAAGCCGCAAATATTCTTGGCATCAGCCGGCGTTCACTTTACAATAAATTGGAAGAATATGAAATTGGAGAAAACGAATTGTAAAAATCTTGCACACTTTCAGGGTTTTTGTTTATGTTCGCTTCGTAATAAAACCCGGTGGATCATTCTTTTTTTACCGGATTTTTTTCATTGTTCCATATTTTATTTCCCGTTCCACGCGCTGCCTGGATGGAATGCAATACCGGGACGCTCTGCGCCCTTACGCAGGAAATATATCGCTGTTACCGGATTTTTTGACGCGGCGCGTCACGACTGTTCATTCCAGGCAGCGCGGGGAACAAGCCTTTGAACGATTTCCAAGACAATGTTTTTGAGGCATCTAATTGTGCTGGCAAGTCTTTTGCTGAAAAAAACAACTAAATATTGATAACAGGTAATTTTTCGATTGATTTCTTGATAAAAACGATGGAATTTTCATTGAAAAAAATATTGGTTGCCGAAGACGATAAAAGCCTTAGCCACAGTATTGATACCTGGCTCACGCTGGAAGGATTCCAGGTTGAATCTGTTTTCAACGGCGAAGAAGCCCTGCACAAAATCCTGCATGATAACTACGACCTACTCATCACGGACATTGCGATGCCGCGCCTGAATGGTATTGATTTGATTTCACAAACCCGGCACATCAATCCCAATTTACCGATCATGGTGGTTTCCGGCAAACTGTCGCCGGAACTGATTGCCAATCTTCACAGCATGGCGGTCCAGCATGTTTTATCCAAACCCATAAAACCGGTTCAGTTTCGCAAAAAAATTGAAGAGCTATTCCCCAACCAGGTTTATTTATAGCCGCAAAGCTTAGTATCTCACTTTTCCAACGGATCGACAAAAATCGTTTTGCCTTGCGCCGGAATCACGGTTCCCGGGGGTGATTTGCGCGGCTTTCGGAGGTGCTTCACCTTTGTATAAACAACCGGCACATAACCGGCATGTTTTGCAGCGCTGTGGGTTACGGCCAGTCTCGCCGCATATTCCAATGCTGCCGGCGGTGCGTTTTCAAGCCGGTTCGGATTTCGCAAAACAACGTGCGATCCCGCGTAGCCGTGTACGTGCAGCCAAAAATCCTCTTTCCCGGCAAATTTGAAGGTCAGAGCGTCATTGTCGCGGGCGCTTTTGCCCACCCAAATGATGTGATCTTTCCAGGCAAACACTTTGTAGGGCAGCCGATATTTTCCGGTCTGACCCGGGTCTGCCTGCAACAGATGCTGTCTTTTTAACGCCTCGGTCAATTGATTGATTTTTTTGGAATTATCCGCTGATTTCAACGCATCCAAAATCTTCGTTAGCGCCAAAACCTGTTTTTTTAGCGCCGCTGCCTTCGCGGTATAACCGGCAGCATTGACCGTTTGCTGCCGCGCTTTTTGGAAATATATTTCCGCGTTTTCCCGCGGAGAGCGTTCCGGGTCAATTTTAACGGCGATTTCGGGCAAATCCGGATCAAAATAATCGATTAATTTCACCTGGGATTGGCCGGCTTTAAGCAAGTGAGGTTGGCTGGCAATGAGTTCGCCAATCTTTTTAAAATTTTCCGCTTTTGTGGTATCGACCGGTCGGTTTTGCAATTGCTGCAAGTGATAATTCAGCGATTTAAGTTTCCGCGTGACAACGCTTTCGAGGTGCTTCTTATGCTGCAATACACCGCGATTTTTCCAGGTTTGAAAGCAAAAAAATCGCAGCGCGGCATTGATGTCTGAAAATTCCCGGCACGTTAATTCCGAATAGGATTGAAAGGCTGTCAATGCAAATTTTTCGGGAATTTCTCCGCGAAAATACACGCGGGGCGTATCGGTTTGGCAAGCTTTCAAAAATTCTTGAATTTGCTCCCACAGCGCAGATCGATTTGTTTTTGAAACATCGCTAACCAATTGTTTTTCATCGAGGTTGCAGCGAAACAAAATTTCCCGGATGACCGGGCGTGTCAGCAGTTGCAATTGTTTTAAGACCCGGTGAATCTGCAAATTCGCATTTGCCGCGAAAAATGCCAAAAAGGCGTCTCGATTTAAATCAAGGGGACTCGTCAATTGATTCTGAGAGATGTCATATTTTGTCCCGATGTGTTTACGTCCGGCTTTAAAACTGTTCAAAATCATTCCGTTTTGATCAAGTATAAAAAAATTGCCGCGCGCGGTAAAAAGTTGCAGGAATAAAACAACCTCTGATGCTTCGAAGAGCACTTTGACAACTCTTTCCGACGGCAAAATGCTGATGGAAGCAATGCGTTTCCCAATCAATTCCGCCATGACATTGGTGGAGTTTTTACCGCGATTTTGCCGGTCAAGCCATAAAATCGCCGGATATTGCCCATCGCAGGACAAAAGCAAATTGCCCGCTGCTTGTTCCCGGGTCGCTAAGGCAATCACCCACTCATTTTTTCGCTGGGTGAAGCTATCGGCAAGCAGGCAGCCGGGTAATTTCCCGTTCAAAAAATCCACCTGCCGTTTCAAAGTCAGGTAATGTAAATGCACCCGAAAACTCCTATAAAAAAAGCGAATTTATATTTAATGTAAACATCTAATTTCGTCGATAAAATGATTATACGAAAGATAAATATTAACTGTCATTAAAAATACCGGTTCCGATGAGAAAGGCCCGCATTTTAGAAATTATTCGGAAATCCCCCAAATTTCCCAATCCGCCGGCCCGGGTGTTGGAGCTTATCAAGCTATCATTCAAGCATGCCGTTGATGTAAGTGATATTTTTCCCCTGGTCGCTTATCACCGTGATGATATTCGTGAATTTGCCAAATATAAATTTTTTGAAATCGAGGAAAAAGGCGAAAATTTTAGACAAATTGTATCGTCAATGGATTCCAAGGATTTGCGTAACATACTGTTTACCCAATGGTTGGTGGGGTTTAAATCAGCGGGTTTGTATGATTCAAGTGATTATTTCATCCTCCAGCAATACTGGGTGCTTTCCGGAACATTTGCTTATACATTGAGCAAATTCTTGCGAATTGGTAATCCATCGGATCTCTTTTTGCAAGCCATGATGCAGGATATTTCTAAATTAGCGCTTGCCCGCGCGGTTCCTGAAATTCACAAACGCTTACAACGAATCCCAATAAATTCGCCGCATTTAGAGTCCGATGAAACCTCATTCGCCGGTGTTTGCCATGCGGATATCAGCGCGGAAATTGCCGGTTTTTGGGAATTTCCCGGCGAATTTGTGGAGCCGATTCGCATTCATCATCAAATTGAAGAAAACCCGGCGATGCCCTCCGCGGATAGAGCCGCCGCACAAATCATTGTGTTTTGCGGCCGGCTCGCGGAACTTGTTCTTCAAGTTAGAAACGCCTTATCCTATGATGAATTGGACACCCAATTTAAACAATATTTTCTTCGGTCGGCCGATGAGTTTCCCGTTTTTCTCCGCCTGGCATTGGAAAATGCCAAGGAATTTGCCACGCCGCTGGGTTTACGCAAAATGCCAAATTTCAAAGGGCTGCGCGTATTAAAAGAAAACCCGGAATTCCTGAAACGCAAGGTAATTCCCTATGATGATTTACTGGACGAACTGGTGCTTGTTTACGAGCAGGTCGAGGAATTGGAACGGGAATTGGATAAAAAGCAGTCGGAAACAGAAAAATATATATTTCGTGATATGCTGACCGGTTTAAGTAATCACGTATATTTTCAGGAAATGCTCAACAAGGAAGTCGCTAAAGCCAATCGCTATCAACACCCGCTCTCATTAATTATTTTTGACATCGATAAATTCCGCTTGTTTAACCAGAACCACGGTATCGCCTGCGGAAACGCCGTTTTGCAGCAAGTGAGTGAAATTTTAAGGAAAAATCTGCGCGAATCCGACACGATGGCCCGCTATGGCGGAGATGAGTTTGCAATTATCATTCCCCAGGCGGCGCGGGTGCGGGCAACCGTCGTTTCTGAAAAACTCCGCCGGCGAATTGAAACCCATGATTTTGCGAATCCCGATAAAGATCAGTTTCACAAATTAACCATCAGCGTGGGTTTTACAACCTTTGATCCGGGAGAGGACAACATCGACAAAAACGTTTTACTGAAACAAACGCTTGCGGGAGTATATAAGGCGCGACAAACCGGCGGCAACCGCTGTGAATCCGTCGATTTGGTTCGCTCCATGAGTGTCAACGCAAGATGAAACCGTGATTTAGCGGATCATTCGTGTCGAAGATAAATTCATTTTTTCCAATGATATACGCCCGCCCCTCCACCTCCGGGATAACCGCCGGATAATCACCAAAAATTGCTTCAGATTTCACGCGTGCTTTAAAACGGCTGCCAATAATACTTTCGATGATCATCGTTTCGCCGATCTCTAATTCCCGGCGGGCATGATGGATGGCCATTCGCGCGCTAACGCCGGTGCCGGTAGGGCTTCTGTCAACCTCTCCTTCGGCAAAGATGCACACGTTTCGGCTGTCTGCCGCTTCCGTGAACGGCGCGTCGATAAAAATTGTGCCGTATAAATATCCCAAATCCTGTTCAAACGGATGGATAATTTCGCGGCTGTTCATCACCGCTCGCTTGATGCGCATCCCGACGGCGATCAGTTCACGGAAATTTTCCGGGGTCATTTTCAAACCGATGGCGTCCGCATTTACAAAGGCATAAAAAGCGCCGCCAAAGGCTAAATCGAACCGCACTTCGCCAATGCCCGGCACGCGCACTTTCGCATCCAATTCCACAACAAAAGACGGCACATTGTGAAAATAGACGCTTTGGACTTTGTTCTCCGAAATTTTGGCAAACGCGGTTATTTTCCCGGCCGGTGAATCAATGCTCACCCGGGTTTCCGGGGCAATTTTTGGCACTAAACCGGTTTCAACGGCAACTTGGGTGACAGCGATAATGCCGTGTCCACACATGGTGCTGTATCCTTCGTTGTGCAAAAAAAGCACCCCAAAATCAGCGTCCCGCGTTACCGGCGGAGTGATGATGCAGCCGTACATATCGGCGTGTCCGCGCGGCTCCCACATCAGCGCGGTGCGCAGATGATCGTGGTTTGCCTTTGCGTAACGCCGCTTCTCCAAAATCGTGTTTCCCGGCAATTCGGGAAATCCGCCCACAATCACGCGCAGCGGTTCGCCTTCGGTGTGCGCGTCGATCGTAAAAATGCGGTGATCGCTTTTCGGCGGCTGCCAGGCCATCATTTTTTTTACGCGATTGGAAAACTCCTTACTCATAAATCACCTTATTTCATCTTTTTAATATCATCTTTCATAAAACTGACTTCGCCGAGCGTTTCCAGCCGCCACCGCTGGTTTCGATAAGTGAAAATATTGATCCCGGTATTTGCCACGCGAAAATGCCGGGAAGTTTGCAGCGGAATTCCCAAAACCATTCGCAAAAAGCGACCGATAATGCCGCCATGAGAGACAATCAGAATCCGTTGCCCAAGATGCTTTTCCGCAAGTTCATTCAGACAACTCATGGTGCGTTCAACGATTTCCTCGCTCGATTCCGCGCCCGGAATAATAAATTTAAAAGCATCCTGTTTATATGCCTGGTAAAATTCGGAATATTTATCGCTGATTTCCGGACGGGTTAAGCCTTGAAAAATGCCGTAACAGCGCTCGCGCAGGCGTTGATCTTTGATGATCGGTTTTCCGTGCGAGACCGCGATAATTTTCGCGGTTTGATACGCCCGGTTCAAATCGCTGGAATAAATGGCGTCAAAAGAAACGGATTGTAACCGTTTTGCCAGCGCAGCCGCTTGCCGGACGCCGACCGGTGTCAAGGGGCTATCGAGCTGCCCCTGGAAACGATGGGCTTTATTCCACTCCGTTTGCCCGTGTCGAATCAGATATAATTCCGCTTTTTTTCCCATTACCGACTCACAGTTTGATCAGTTGCCCCAGGTTCAATTTTTCCGCTGTCTGAAAAACGTGGCGTGCCAATGCTAAATCCTGTAAAGCATTGCCAACCGATTTAAAAAAAGTGATTTCACCCGGCAAAATACGCCCTTTCCTCGTGCCGGAAACCACTTCACCTAATTCTGCAAATATATGTTTTTCATTGATTTGAGCTTGTTGAATGGGAATAACAATATCGCCGGCTTCCGCCAGGCAGGCCGCGCGATGATCGACTATTACCTTGGCGCGTTTGACGGTTTCTCCCGGCACTTCGCGCATGTTCGCGCGATACGATCCCACCCCGTTAATGTGAACGCCCGCGGCAATATGTGCATCCGAAAAGACAGGCGTTGACGCGGTTGTCGCCGTGCAGATAATGTGTACCCCTCGAAGTTGTTCCGGTGATTTTGCGAGCAACGCTGTAATCTCAAACCGATCCTGCATCCGTCGAACAAAATCGGCGTTTTTTTTGCGATTTCTTCCGAAAATCAGGACTTTTTGAATCGGACGCACCGCGCAAATCGCCGCTAATTGTGTTTCAGCCTGAACGCCTGCCCCAAAAATCGCCGCTGTTTTTGCATCTTTCCGCGCCAGAAAATCCGTCGCCAACCCCGACGCCCCGCCGGTTCGCAGCGCTGTCAATGCTTCTCCGTCCAGCAAAGCGCGGATTCGTCCGTCAAGCGCATCTACCAGCAGCATCACCGCCTGAATCAACGGCAGCCCGCGCGCCGGATTTTCCTGAAACAAAGAGACGAGTTTTAGACCGGCGTATTGATATTTTGCAGCAAAAGCGGGCATGATCAGCAACCGTCCGTCCGCCGGCGCAATCTCCATCACCCGCCGCTGTGGAACAAGGGATTTTCCGGCTGAAAGCAGTTCGAAGGCTGTTTTCATCACTTCGATGCATTCGCGCATCGTGACGCTGCCGCGAATATCGCCCGCATTCAAAACACGAATTCGTTGCACAAAAACTCACCATTTTTGACTAACAAAGGGTTTCAATATAACAAAAAATGAGTTTTGTTCAAGTGTTGAACACAAATGGCAAATAAATCGCGGTATAAAACAAACTTCGGGAAATAATGATCGCGATTTCCCGTGGTTTGTTTTGAGCTAAATTTACTGAATGCCTAATTTTTTTAATTTGGAAAGAAAAGTCGTGCGATGGATACCTAATTGCTCGGCGGTGCGGAGTTTGTGATAATTATTTTCAATGAGCGCCTTTAAAATGATTTGACGCTCAAATTCCTCCAGGGATTGTTTTAACGGTTGTTTTGTGTTAATAATTGGAGCGGTAACTTCTTTTATATTAAGAATTTCCGGCGGAAAATCCTTGATCGTCAACACATCGGAATCGCTCATCACCAACGCATGTTGAATGAAGTTTTCTAATTGACGGACATTTCCGCCCCACTGATAAGACTTTAAATGCGCCATCACTTCAGCATCAACATGTTTAATCTGAATCCTGAATTTTTTGGTATATTTTTCAATCAGATAGGCAACCAGGAGTGGGATATCTTCCGGGCGTTTCCGCAGCGGCGGCAATTTGATGCTGACCACGTTGAGCCGGTAATACAAATCTTCCCGAAATCGCCCTTCCTTGATGGCTTTTTCAAGATTCCGGTTTGTTGCCGCAATCACCCGGACATCGACGCTGATTGTTTTAGTGCCGCCGACCCGCTCAAAGGCTTGTTCCTGAAGCACTCTCAGCAGCTTTACCTGCATATCCATCGAGATGTCGCCGATTTCATCTAAAAAGATGGCACCGGCATTTGCCAACTCAAATCGCCCCGCCCTATCATTATTCGGCAATCTCAAGAGCAATTTCGAGCATTTGCGTAAATGATTTTTCCCGCTCTTCGGAACTCGATGCCTCGCCGCTGATCAACTGATCGCTGACCGTCAAAAGCGACAACGCGTTTACTTTAAATTTTGCAGCTAATGTGTAAAGGGCCGCCGATTCCATCTCAAGGGCTAAAATGTTATAATCAGCCCATACTTTCCAGTAATCGGGATCGTCATGATAAAACAAATCAGTACTGAATATACTTCCCACATGCACAGCAATGCCTAATTTTTCGGCTGCCGCATACGCATTTTTCAGGAGGGTAAAGCTGGCTGTCGGGGCATAATCTTTCCCCTGGAATCGCATTTTATTCACATTTGAATCCGTGGATGCCGACATTGCCAAAATGACATCTTTTAAGCGTAAATTTGGCTGAATGCTTCCGCAGCTCCCGACCCGAATCAGGTTTTGCACATCATACCCGGTGATCAGTTCATGGGCGTAAATGGAAATCGACGGGATGCCCATTCCGGTTCCCTGGACAGAGACGGTTTTACCCTTGTATTTCCCGGTAAATCCCAACATTCCCCGCACCGTATTATAACAGCGGGCATTTTCCAATAATTGCTCCGCAACGAATTTGGCGCGAAGCGGATCACCCGGTAATAGCACTGTTCTGGCAATCTCTCCGGATTTTGCGTTAATGTGAATACTCATAAAATGTCTCCGTTGATT
This sequence comes from uncultured Calditrichaceae bacterium, assembly GCA_964450485.1. Lineage (GTDB taxonomy): Bacteria > Calditrichota > Calditrichia > RBG-13-44-9 > J075 > JACKAQ01. Next base: position 1,886 of record CAYVDX010000029.1, on the reverse strand, counting down.
GATGTGTATTTCATAATTGTAAACTTCAAACGGGATAAATTTTACTTTTTAGCGACAGAGGCACAAAGCCCACAAAGCATTGAAAATAAATGACTTAAAATAACGCCGTGTTCTCTGAGCCTTTATGGCAGAAAAAAAAACCGCCCTTTTGCAGCATAAACCGGCAAAATATCTACACGATTTAATCAATTTAATAATAGGAATATCTAAAAACAAAAACTTGATAAATTGTTAACGCATCAATAGCGTCGCGCATCGTATTTTTCATCCGAAAATGCTTTCATAACCATCAATTTATCCTTAAGTTTGCACCGTTACGACATTGTATCAAAGGAGAAAGAATGCCCGAAACGATCTTCGAGTGGGCTGCTTTTACAGGTATTATCGTTTTCATGCTCGCACTGGATCTGTTCGTCTTTCATCGGAAGGCGCACGAAATTTCCGTTAAAGAGGCGCTTATCATGAGCGGCGTTTGGATTGCTGTTTCTTTGTTATTTAACCTCTATTTATATTTTGATCTCGGTTCAAAATTAGCCGCTCAATTTTTGGCCGGCTATCTCATTGAAAAAGCGCTCAGCGTTGATAACATCTTCGTCTTCGTGGTTATTTTTTCCTATTTCAGCGTACGTCCAAAATACCAGCACCGCATCTTATTCTGGGGCATTATCGGGGCAATTATTCTGCGCGGCATGTTAATCTTTGCCGGCGTTACGCTTATTCATCAATTTCACTGGATTATCTACCTGTTCGGGGCATTTTTGATTATTACTGGTTTGAAAATGGCGTTTACCCGGGAAGAAGAAATCGATCCCGATCCGAACAAAAACCCGGTTTTACGATTTTTAAATCGACAAAAAATCATACCCATCATTGGGTTTCATGAGCACGGCGAATTCTTTGTCAAACAGGCGGGTAAATGGTTTGCCACGTCCATGTTCGTTGTCCTGGTTGTTGTCGAAACAACCGACATCATGTTTGCACTGGATTCCATTCCGGCGATTCTAAGCATCACAACCGATCCGTTTATCGTTTTCAGCTCCAATATTTTCGCAATTTTAGGACTGCGCGCGCTTTATTTTGCCGTCGCCGGCGTCATGGACATTTTTTACTACCTGCGGTACGGATTAGCTTTTATCCTCGCTTTTGTCGGCGCTAAAATGCTCATTTCGGATTTATTGTACATCCCGATTGGCATTGCCCTGGGCGTCATCGCGGTGATTTTAATCTTTTCGATTGTGCTCTCTATTGTCCGAAAACGCCATAAAATGTTTGATGCGCCCGCCGGGTGAAAACCCACCTGATACGAAAAAATCGAAAAAACTTTGAACCCGTCTTATCAAGCAGCTATTGTACCGGGATTTCATAGTCTGCTGTCAAACTAAAAAGGTATATCACAAATGAACTCGAAAAGCTTTTTGGGACTGTTGTTTTTGGCCTCGCTTTGGGGACCGTCATTTCTGTTTATCAAAGTCGCCGGACGCGACATACCGCCGCTGACAATGACCGCCGCTCGCGTGAGTATCGCGACCCTTTTATTATATGCTGTTTTGAAACTCAACGGTGGAAAACTGACCCATATTCGCAGAATGTGGAAACATTTTGCCTTTGTCGGTCTCATCGGCAATGCGCTGCCGTTTACGCTTTTTAACTGGGGGGAAATTCATATCGACAGCGCAATGGCGTCGATTTTGAATGGCACAACCCCGCTTTTCACCATCGTGATCGCCCATTTTTTTACCCGCGATGATCGACTGACCCCCGCAAAAATCATTGGCGCCATCATCGGGTTTAGCGGCCTGGTTTTGTTGGTTGCCCCGTCGTTAATGAGCGGCATCAAAGCCGGCAGCCTCGGCTTATTAGCCGTAACCACGGCAGCCCTTTGTTAC
>CAYVDX010000028.1:0-13163 GCA_964450485.1 uncultured Calditrichaceae bacterium | reverse complement strand
ACGTACGTAAATGCGCCGATGGACGCGCTTTCATCGATTTGCGCCTCGGGATGCACAAACGCAGTGGGATGGACGCCGCGCGGCTTTTTCACAAAAAGCGTATCTAAAACAAGTGAAAATAACAACTTGGGATTTTTGGTTAAGATGAAGCACTTTTGCGCTTTCGCGGATTCGGGAATGGAGAGCGACGGCTTGCAAATCAGCAGGCAGGCGCGCGTTTTTTCCACCCATTCGGCGGCGTCGCGGCCGTCGCCGGCAATCCAGCCGATGGATTGCTCGTCGGCGTCGCCCAGCGGCTTGGCTTTATCAAAGCGTGCCTCGGCGGGATTACCAATGATTTCGTAATCCTGATCCGCCAAAACCCGCCGAACATCTTCGATGGTGAAAATTTGTTTCAAAATTGTTCCTCAAAAACGCTGGAGGTTTCTAAAAATTTTAAAAACGCTGGAGGTTTCTAAAACCTCCAGCGTTTAGGTTTCTAAAACCTCCAGCGTTTAGGTTTCTTTTTAAACCTCCAGCGGTTGGCGTTTTAACGATCCTTCACTTTTCTCGCCGGGATGCCCACGTAAATTGCATTTGCATCGCAATCCTTGCTCACGTAAGACATCGCCCCAACCACGGCGTTTTTGCCAATGTGCACGTTCGGTCCCAACACCACATTCGTGCCGATAAAGCTGCCCTCGCCGATCACCGTGCCGCCCAATCGTTCCCCCTCGTGCGTGGAAAAAATGGTCATCACATTCGGCGAGATAAACACGTTATCCTCCACGGTGACTTCGCGGGCGATGGTGGCGTTAAATCGCAGCGTGATGTTGCTGCCGATGCGATTTGAGCCGGATGATTTCACGTAGCTATCGACAAAAACGTTATCGCCGATGATGGTGCCTTTTTTCAGCAGCACAAAGTTTTCGATGGTAACGTTATCGCCCACCACGCAGCCTTCCTGGATCACGCAATATTCCCCGATTTTCAGATTTTTCCCGTGTTTGAAATCTTCCGCAACGATATTGGAACCCCATTTCTTCGCCATAAAACACCTCGATTATTTTTGAATTTTGATATATTGATTGCGGCAAATATAATGAAGCGGAAGGAATTTTGCTACGGGTAAAATAATGCGGTTGGCGAAATGTTTTGCAATTTTAACAGGATGGAATGCCAGCAATCATCAACGATCATTTCTCTTTCAATGGAAGCTGAAAATTTCCGGCAACAACGCCCGGAACAGTAATATCTTCATCCAACGCTTCCCAACGCAAGGCATAGCCATTCAGGCGGAGTGCTACTTTTTCCAAATCTTCGTCGGAAGCATTTTTTAGCAATTTAAAACGTTCCGCCGGGAATCCGAAGATACGTCCATCGGTTAATTCTAAAAAAATAATCCTGTTTTTGACCCAAGCTTTAATTGCTGTTGGTTCTGTTTCGATGTTCGTTTTTATTGCTGCATTCCTCGTTTTAAACAGTGATACGCCTACTGAATCAACCAGCGAATGACTTCAAACGCCTCGGCATAATGTGCCCCGCTTTGCACCGCGCGGGTTCGGGCCAGGCTTTTCACAAACTCCTCGTTGGCGTAACGCCGTCCGGCATTGACCTGCGATTCGTAACATTTGATCGCGGCAATTTTCGTCTCGATATGTCGCTCATCCAACACCACAAATGCATTCGTGGTGATGGTGAGATTATTCCAGGGCATTTCGTAGGATAAAATCCGGGTAAATTTGAAGGCGCGCAATCCCTCCGCGTAAATGGTGTGATGATCCTGGTGCACATCGTCCTTCGAGGGCAAAAACACCAAATCCGGCTGAAGCTCCTTGCGCAGCCGAACCATATCTTCCAAAATATCCTGCCGGAATTGCGGAAAATGCCGCACGCGATAGCGAAAATTGATCAAATGCTGATCTTTTATGCCCAATACTTTTGCCGATTTTTTCACTTCCGTCAGCAAAATATCCTTCGGCAGCCCCTCCGGCACCGAATGCTCGGCAATGGAAAATGTCACGTAATAAACCTCCCGGCCCTCATCGACAAATTTTGCCATGGTCCCGCCGCAGCCGAATTCGCCGTCATCCGTGTGCGGCCCTAAAACGATAATGCGTTGAATATCTTTCATTTATTCCCTTCACAAAATATACTGTTCCAGACCCAGGCTGATCATTAAAGCCTTGTCGATTCTTGCCATTGTTTCATCGCTTAGGTGCCCTAAACACTTGTTTAACCGCTGCTTATCGGTCGCCCTGATTTGATCCAACAGAACCGTCGAATCCTTTTTCAGACCGCCTTCCGGCGCGGTAATTTGCACGTAAACCCGGTAAGCTTTTCTTTTCGCGCTCGTAATCGGCGCAACAATGGTAATAGAATTAAAGCGATTCCCAAGGTCATTTTGAATAATGACTGCCGGCCGGGTTTTCTTTATTTCACTGCCCAATGTCGGATCAAAATTGACTAAATAAACATCGCCCCGGCATGGGATTTTTTTCTTCGATGTCATTTCAAAAATCCTTGTGATCTACAATTCTGTATTTAACACATCCCACTCCGCGACAGTTTTTCGAGCAAATTCGGCGTTTTCAATGTAACCGCGTTTCAAATCCTCGTACAGCTCCTGCCGTTTTATCTCGCGCATAAAATTTTCAATCGCTGTCAGCACGAATTCGTTGCGATTTTTGAAATTTTTTTTCCGCCAGAATTCATCCAGTTCATTTTTTTTTGATTGGGGCATCATAACGTTAAACCGGGTTGCGGAATCCTTAGAAGGCATCATCTCACCTCGCAGTTTGTTACACATTTTCTTATATCATAATTTATACAAAAAAAGGTGATTTTCAAGTTAAAAAAAACGGCGCCGCAAAAAATCAGCCGAAATATTGCTCGATTTCAAACTGTTGTTTGGCAAAAGCATCACTCTCGATGAACATCTGTTGCCAGATATAAAAACCGGTGAGCACCCAGATAAAATTGTAATGCCAGCGCATTCGCGGGTGCGGCGGCGTTTCAAAAACGGCTTTAATGTAATCGTAATTAAAAATGCCGTCCCGCTCAATGCGTTCGCGGGTGAGAATTCGTTCCGCGGTAATTTTCAAATCTTTTTGATACTGCAAATAGGGATTAAAGGTAAATCCCCACTTTTTTTTGCGCACAATTTTTTCCGGCAAATAAGGGCGCATGGCTTTGCGCAGCAACGCCTTGGTTTCGCCGAAACGCATCTTCATTTTCGCGGGAATGGAAAAGCCGAATTGCACCAAATCGAGATCGAGAAAGGGCACCCGCTCCTCCAGCGAGTGCGACATGGACATGCGGTCTTCGGTGAGCAAGTAATCGTTGACCATTTTGCTGTGAAATTCCGCCCGATAAACCTTGTCAAGCGCGCTCAAGTCGCCGTTGCGGCTGAAAAATTCTTCAAACTCGCGAACGACCGGCTTAAGCTGCTGTTTTTGCAAAAATTGCGGCGAATATATTTTTTGCCAATGGGCGTTGTCAAAATCCCAAACATTGCGCAGAATCAGGTAAAATTTGGCGATATTCCCGGTGGAAAGCGCCATCTGCAACCCGCGGCGATACTCATCCGTTGCCATCCCGCCGAATTTGCTTTGCAAGCGATAGCTCAAATCGCTGATTTTTGAAAACAGCGCTTTTTCGATCACGCCCGGCGTCAGGCGATGCAGCGCATTGAAGGGATAGACAAAATTGTGAATATCATAGCCGGAAAACAGCTCATCGCCGCCCAGCCCGCCCAGCGCAACCTTGACGTGCTGCGACACAAATTGCGACATCAAAAAGCCTTGCAGCAAATTGATTTTCGGCTCTTCGGCGTGCCAGATCACTTCCGGCAGCAAGCGCATGGGATTCAAATCCATTCGCAGGGTGTGATGCTCAGTCCGGAAATAATCCGCCACGATTTGCGCGTCATCCAGTTCGTCGGTCGGCTCGTTGAAACCGAGGGTGAAGGTATTTATTTTCTCCACGCCGGACTCGCGCATCATCGCCACGATGCTGCTGGAATCCATCCCGCCGGAAAGATACACGCCGATGGGCACATCGCTGACCAACTGCCGCCGCACGGCCTGGCGCAAATAGCGGGGGATTTCCGCCAGCCAATCCGCTTCGCTTTTACGGTGATCGATTTGGTAGTCCAATTGCCAAAATCGCGCTTTTTTTTGAATGCCGCCGTTCTCCACAATCAAATAATGCGCCGGCGGCAGGCGAAAAATATTTTTGAACAGCGTTTCGTCGGATTGGGTGTATCTCAAATTGATGTGAATGTGCAGCGATTGAGGATTGAGCGCGCGTTCCACCGCCGGATGCAGCAAAATGGCTTTTTGCTCCGATGCAAACAAAAATTTCCCATCCTTTGCCCAGTAGTGTAGTGGTTTGACGCCAAAGTGATCCCGCGCCACAATTAGCTTTTGCCGCCCGTCCCGCTCGTCCAGAATGGCAAAGGCAAAGATGCCGTTCAGCCGCGCAAATGACGCAACGCCGTCAATTTCATAGAGTTTCAGAATCACTTCCGTATCGCTTTGGGTGTGAAAGCGACAACCTTTTTTCACCAAATCGCGGCGCAATTCGCGATAGTTGTAAATTTCGCCGTTGTACACAATCGCCAGCGTTTTGTCATCGTTGAAAATGGGCTGATCGCCGGTGTTCAAATCGATGATGCTCAACCGCCGGTGCCCCAACGTCACATCGCCGGATTGATACACACTCGCCGCATCCGGCCCGCGATGCCCGATAATTTCGTGCATTCGCCGCACCAGCTCGCGATTGTCTTTATTTTTTTCGTAACCGCCGCAGATTCCGCACATGGTTTTTTTATTGAAGAATGAAAAATGAAAAATATAGATCTGTTATGATTGACCGACGGCAATATTGGTTTAAAATTTTTCCGTTTGCAAGACTTTTATTGTCGTAAATTGCCGGATTCAACCTTTACGCGGGAATTTTTCGACAAAATTTTTCAGTCGGTCAAGCTCCACCGGCTCGAAAAATTTCCAGAAATAAAGCATGAACGGAAATGCCAGCCAGAGTCCTGCTTTTATTGCAATTTCGCTGACAGCGGATAAGCCAGTCGCGAATTGCGAACCGGCAAATAAGACGATGCCAACCATTAACATTTTGAAAATTTTAAACAATTCATAGGGTATTGGATAAAATTGATTTGAAAAAATGTAACTAAGAATATCGAACGCCAAAAAGGCGATGACCGTTGCCAGGGCCGCGCCTTTCATGCCAAACGGCGGAATCAACGCGAAGTTCAGACCGATATTCAGCAATGCCGCAAAGCTCGTCGCATACGCCACGTAGCGGGTTCTTTCCTTCAAAAACATACCGATGTTTAACACTGTTTTTGCCCCGTTGAAAACATTGGCAAATACGATAATCGGAATAATTTGGTAGGCGGGATAAAACTCAGGCTTTGATGAAAGCGTTTCGACGATAAATTTTCCCGACATTGCCACCGCCAGCCCCACCCAGCACAGCCCAAAAACGACATAGGTCAGCATTTTGCTGTAATATCGCTTGTCGCCGTCTTTACCATATATTTTATAAGCCTGCGGTAAAAATCCCAACAAAAAGGGTTGAATCAAAAAAACATTGACCATGTTTGCGATGCGATATCCCAAATCGTACAAACCGACTTCTTTGTAATTGACCAGTAATTTTAGGATATAGCGATCCCCCACATTCAGCAGCATGGACGCCAAAGATGAAAAAATAATCGGAAAACCAAAGGCCAGGGAGGCGTAAAACAATTTTTTGTCAAACGTTGGTGATATTTCGCCTAAAATTGTCGGGAGCAGGATGATTGTGAGTAAAACTTCCCCGATGATGTATGCGTAGAAAATACCCTTTATGCCAAGCTGTGCAAATACAACGAAATAAATCGTAAACAACAACGTGCTCAAAATTTTAATGACGCTGCTTACGGCATAAAAACCGGACTTTTCTTTCGCCCGCAATACAGTCATCGAAAAATGATTCATTACGCGAAAAAAAATGACATACGAACAAAGTTTAAGATAGGCTTCAAAAAGGGCGGAGCGCTCAAACATTTCAGCGGCTTTAGGGATCAGCAAATTACCAATCAGCAAAAGCCCCGCGGTCATTCCGAATAAAAAAATAAAAATGGTAAAAAAAGTGCTTTTTTGCTGTTGCTTTGTTTCCCGGGCATGAAAATATCGCAAATATGAAGCAGGCTGACCCAGGAGCAAAACCTGGGTAAATATGGCGATCGTGACTTCCAAAATTCCCAATACGCCATAATCCGCCACAGTAAAATACGCTGTGTAGATTGGCAGCAGGATAATGCCAATCAGCTTGGCCGCGACATTGCCAAGGCTATAGATTGCTGTGTGTTTCAGCGATTTTTTGATTTTATCTAACATTTAATTCCTGAACTGTTTTCCAGCATTACATTTGTTTATATTTTAGACTTGGCGCTTAAAAAACAGCAAATAAGCCATTTATATCAAACTTATGTGATTGTAAATTTAAATATTTAGCGTAATTTTCCGAACGAAATAATTTAGCACAAAGCAGACATGAATCAAGCACCGATTTTTTTGTTGGGCGCGCATAAATCCGGCACCAGTTTACTCCGAAGCGTTTTTGACGGGCACTCCGGCCTTTTTGTCATTCCGATCGAAACTCACTTTTTCCCTTTGACCGGACATTGGATCGAATACGAGTATTGGAAGCAAAATCCGCGTCGGTTGTCCGGGGATGAAATCATTGAAGCATTCACTTCGTGGATCAATACCTGTAATAACGCCGAAGACCGCTTGAGCGATTCAGTTGCTAAAAATATTTTTGATGTAGAGTTATTCAAAAAATATATTTCACAAATCCGGGCTGAGACGGATAAAAAGTTGCACATCGAGCGCTATTTTGAAGCGATTTACCACGCACTTTTCGGTAAAGCTTTGACGGAGCGGCTCCGGGTTGTGGAAAAATCGGTTGAAAATCCGGAAACGGCGATTTATTATCAAAAATTATTCCCGAAAGCCAAATTTATTCACATCGTTCGTAATCCGTATGCAAATATTGTTTCCCTTCGTAAATTCAAAAGCGTAAAATATGGTTATCCCCTGCTGCCCCGGGTGATCCGCACGCTGCAAAACAGCCATTATTATCTTTATAAAAATCAACAAGTTATTGAGAATTACAAGATTGTGAAATACGAAACACTTGTTAAAAATCCACGCGCTGTCATCAAGGCGCTTTGCCAATTTTTGTCCATCGAATTCGAGGAAGCGCTGACGATGCCGTCATTCTTGGGAAAACCCTGGGGCGGAAACAGCACCACCGGAAAAGTGTTTAAGGGGTTCGATGCTTCAAATTTGCTGCGATGGCGGGAGGAGATATTTCCGGTTGAGACGTTTTTTATCAACAAACTTTTTGCGCATGTTCTGGCGGATTATAATTACCCGTTTTTTGAACAACGCGGCTCATTCTGGCGGCGGGCGAAAAACGAAAACATTCAAAGATATATTTACAACCGGCTTTTTCGTTTTTACTGCGAATAAAACTTATCAACCCCGATTCCAAAAACCGCGAATCTCAAATGACGCTATTCATTTATACCGCCGAAAGTACGTTTGTGCGAAATGACGAACGCATCATTCGCCAATTTTCGCGCATCAAAAAACACCGTTATCATCAGGGGAAATCGCTGCGGCGGCATCTCAAAAGCCAATTTCGCCTGGCTGGCTGGTTGTTGAAAAATATCAGCTCGGCGGATTTCATTTATTGCTGGTTTGCCGATTATCATTCGTTTTTGCCGGCGTTGTTTGCAAAAATTTTCAGGAAAAAATTTTACCTCGTTCTGGGCGGCTATGATGTCGCTTACATTCCGGAATTGAATTACGGTTCGCACAAAAACGCGCTGCGAAGCTTCTGCGCGACCTTTTCCATTCGCCATGCCACAAAAAACCTGGCGGTTTCTGAGTATGTCCGAAAAATGGCGCTTGAGCGCGTTCCAAAAGCGAATGTGATCACGCTTTACAATGGCGTCGATGTAAAAACCGGGACTGCGAATATTAAAACGAAAAAAGATCCCCGCTTAATTTTAACCGTGGGCAGCGCAAACACGCAGCAGCGCATTCGCCTGAAAGGCATCGACCTGTTTTGCGCCGTGGCCCGCCAACTGCCGGATTACCGCTTTACGGCGATCGGAATCAGCGAAGGGGCCAGGCAATTTCTGGAACCCATTCCCAAAAACCTCGCCATTATTGATAAAATGTCGTTTGAAAAACTGGCGCGGTTTTATCAAACCGCGACCGTTTATTGCCAATTTTCGTTGATTGAATCATTTGGAATGACGGTTGCCGAAGCCATGCTGTTTGGATGCGTGACCGTGGCAGCCGCAGTGGGCGCGCTTCCCGAAGTGGTTGGAAACACTGGCTATCTCATTAAAAAACCGACGGTGGAAGACGCTGTTCAAGCCATTAAAAAAGCGACGGCTGCAAACGGCAAATCTGAACAAAAGGCGCGCGAAAGAATTGAAACCTCCTTTTCCCTCGCCCACCGCGAAAATGTGCTTAAAACGTTGTTCAACTAATCATACAACGTCTGTGCGCGTCGTTTAGGCTTCAGATTTTTCCGGAATTTCAATGTTGGCGGATGCTTCCTCCGGCAAAATAATCCACGCCACGATGTATGTGATCAGCACCGGAAGAATGCCCGTCAAAAACCCAACTAGCACCGCAGCCAGGCGCAAGGCGTTTGCATCGACATTCAGGTATGCACCCAATCCACCGATAACGCCGCCTAATTTTTGATCTGTTTTGGATCGACACAACTTTTTCATTTCACTCCTCGCTTTTTTTGATTATTTCTTTTTATACGAGGAATTTATTCCGCAGTTGCGAACGATTTCAATGATGTTTTTGCTTTTTTTCCGGTAGGTATTTTTAATATTAAACGGGTGCCGTCATTATATGCGGGATCAATTTCAATCGTTCCGTTGTTTGCATCCATCGCCATTTTACAAAACAATAGACCCAAGCCCCGGCCACGCCGGATACCGGCGTCCTTCAATTCCAATTGCGCTGTCTTGCTAAACATTTTTTGCCGAAACGGCTCCGGGATGCACTCACCTTCATGCCCGACGAACAAAATCAGGTAATCCCCTTCGCCGTTTTTCGTCTGAATGGAAACTTTTGATTTTTCTGAAGCATGTTTAAAAATAAAATCAAAAAGATTATCGAGCACACGTTCAAATATCTCAACATCGACATAAATTCGGGGAAGATTTTGGGCGGATTCAACGCAGATTTCTTTCTTTTTATTTTCCGGAAGCTCTTTAAAATAATTCAATGATGCATAAATCATCTCTTCGATACGAATCAGCGAGGGATTCAGGTAACCGGGGTCATTTTCCAACCGGCTGATATCCAACAAGCTTAAAATCATCCGCAAAAGATTGCGACTGCTGGTTTCGATACGTTTTGCATATTTTTCATTATCAACCGGCATTCCCGAGCTTTTCATCATGCTCATCATCTGCGCGCTGCCCTGGATGATAAACAGCGGGTTTTTCATATCATGCACAATCAGGTCGGTTAGCTTCTCCTTGAGCTTGTCATCGTTTTCCAATGCGCATTTCTGTTGCGCCAATTCCCGGTTTTGCCGTTGCAATTTTTCCGCGTAAAATTTAATTCGCAATAAAGATTTGACCCGCGTCAGTAACTCAACACTTTCAAATGGCTTCGTGATAAAATCATCTGCCCCGGCTTCAAGCGCTCGAATTTTGTCTTTCAATTCTTTTAAAGCGGTGATCATAATTATGGGGATGTGAAAAGTTCGTTCGTCCTTCTTTAAACGCTCGCAAACCTGAAACCCGTTTAACTTCGGCATCATCACATCCAACAAAACGATATCCGGCAACTCTTTATTGATGTATTCCAACGCCTGCACGCCATCTGACGCGGTGATCAATTGATAGCCAACCGGCTTCAAAAAATATGTAATGACATTGAGACTTTCAGTATTGTCATCAACGATCAGCACCTTAACATTTTGGGGGGCTTTTTCAACAAACTTCATCAAACGACTTCCGGTTTTAGCGTTGTCAAAATGTTGCGGGAAATCCAAATTATTGAAATCAAACGGTTCTTTCCGGCTGAAAAGAATGAATATTCTCGCCGAAAACTCACGCGATGAGCGATGAACTCAAACAGATTACGTTTATTTCAGAACCGTTTATATGTTGAAAGTTCAGTACCGGACACTTTTAAATCGAGGGCTGTATTGCATGAATTTTAAGCAGAGCTTCCCGGAAAATCGTGTTGCAATCCCGGCGCTCCGGGATGCAACAAGTATCGACAAAAATCAACCATTCTCATTACAATGCAGATTGTTTACCCCGATTTTCGGGGCTTTTTAACGCCATTTTCCCAAAAAGCTCCGCTTTTGATCACTTTTCTCAAAAGTATCCGGTACTGAAGTTGAAAGTAAAAAACGACGTAGCAATAATATCATCGACATTTATCAAATGACCTTGAGGAGTCTAATGAAAACAGATGCGGAAAACAAGCAGACTTTCATTTTGCACAAAAACATTACCCGGAATTCGCTTTCAGTTTTGGGGAGGCTTTGGATGTCCCGGCAAATTTTAAAAAAAGTTCAACTTCTCCTTTGCCCAGCTTAGCCTGACGGGCAATTTCATCAATCGAGAGATTTTTATCTTTTAAATTCAAAATTTGTTGGCGGGTATCTTTTTCCCGATGTGATCGGTATTGAATTGTTGACAACTTCAGCGCCAATTCTACTTCCCCGACACCCAGGTTGTAATTTTGCGCTAATTGACGTGTTCTGTCAGGTTCATCTGAAATAAGATCGTCGCCCGCAAGGCATTCATCCGAAGCCTGAAAAGCCGGATTATTTCCAGCTTTCCGATCGTCTTCGGCTCTTTTTTGTAAAAGATGATCAATTAATTCTTCAACTTGCGGGTTTTTCGGCGGCAAAATATGTTTAAAATTATCCATCTGCGTGTGAACTGAATCTTCCGTTTTGAACGGCAGTTGCGACGCTTGTTCGGCAATGCGAGGGGGATGATTTTTCGCTGCCGGCTTTTGAACAGCAATCGGCATATTGAGCGTGTCGTGCTGTAGCGTTTCTCCCTTAACGCGCAATAGCAACTTTTTCTTTGCACGATACGGCTTTTTAGTGGGTTGAACAGCCACGGCTGCCGGTATATCTTTTCGCAATGGTCGCTTTTGTTTAATCAATTGCAAAGTAAGGCGTATCGTGCTCAATAAAAATAAAACGCCGAGTCCGCCACCGATCCAAACGAACCATTTGCTTTTACTCAACCGTTGGATCGTTGATATTTTTGTGCCTTTCGCAGCAACTTCATTGCCAGCATTTTTTTTATTTTGTATATCATTTTGGGGGAAAGCGTTTACAAACGTCGCATTTTGATTCCCATTATCTTCATCGATCTTTCGGGGTCGAGAAGAGGGTTGCGCCCATTTTTGATATTCAGCCTCATACTGTTTCGCCAACCGCGAATTACCATAAATGCGATACAAAGCAGCCAGGGAACGATAAACCCCTAAAGAGTCACATCCGTTTTTCAACGCTTTCTTTAGATTAAATTCAGCCTTGCGATAATCTCCCATTTTTAAGCGGATTTGCCCGGCTTTAAAATAGGCATAGGGATGACTTCGGCGCTTTTTTACAACAGAACGGTAAAGCGTGAGCGCTTTTTCCGAATCGCCCAATTTTTGCCAATAAACGCCCCGTAAATATTGACTTTCAACCGGATCGCGAAAGACGCCGTCATTTAAGTGAATTTCAAATTGTGCTTCGTTGGTGAGGAGTTTGAATTTGATATCGGCAATCAAATCAATAACCAAAAGTGCATTTTTGTTATACGGAATGACTCGAAATCTGGCAACCGCCGAGCGATCCGGCGCATGCCAGGCTGAATAAAGATCGTGCAAGGAAGTGTTATCCAACCCGGAAATTTTCAGAAAAATCCGCGATGTTTTTGCCGAAGGCTGGAGAAGCGCCACGGATAACGGCGTTTCATTATTAAACCGCAGAACAGTGGTTTGGCGGGTTTGGCGATAATCGTAACTCAACCCCCAGAGCGCTGACGTCAGCAGCAAAAAGAACACGCCTGCCAACAAAACAAAATGAATTTCTTTGAAATACCCGCGAGTGTTCAAAAAGGCGTCGTCCAAACAATGTTTAAGACATCCTCGCATTTGAAAGTTATTTCCCGTTGTTTCCATTTTCAACAGTCTTTTGGTCAAGGATTGGAAGCGTAATGAATATCTTGTTTCCATTGGATGAATTTGACTGAATTTTTACTTTTCCGCCAATAGAACGAACCATTTGTGCGCTAACCGCCAGCGTCAAACAGCTATCATTCACATCTTGAATGGCTGCCCCGGTGACAGATTCCGAAATCTTTTGTCTGGTTTCCTTAGATAAAATCGACCCGGAATCAAAAATCTCAAGCAACAAATCCCTTTTGTTTTCTCGTTTTACCAAAATCCGGATCGTTCCACTTTGTTCAATTCGCTTTTTAGCACTCAAAATAAAATTTAGAAGTAATTGTTGAATATGAGTCGCATCTCCCCACAGGATCGGTAAATCTTCCGCGACGTTAGCCTCGATTTGAATATTTTGTTTATAAAATTGCCCCTGGATAAGTTCGATCAAATCATTGATGATTTTTTGGATATTCACCACTTCCTTGGTTGATTGCGTCTCACTTCGCGCCAGCGCCCGGAAACCACGGACAATTACAGCGATTCGTTTTGCCTGCGCTTCAATAATATCTAAATTTTCAAGGGTTGATTTTCCCATTTTGGCAATTTGCACTCTGCCCATGATCACTTGTAACGGATTGTTGATTTCGTGCGCAACGCCGCCGGCTATCTCCCCGGCGGCCGCCATTTTTGCCATCTGCATCCAAGAATCCTGCCCTTTTTCCCGCGCCGGTACTTCTGTTTTCAGTTCTTGGATTCGCGTCAATTCATTTTTTACCTCGGTCAGTTCTGTCGTTAATTGCTCGATTTTTGCCTGGTAATGCTCAAACTGTTCGGTTTTGGAAAACATCCTTGTTTCCTCGCATATAAATTTCAATTTTCTTGATTAACTCGACAATGTTAAATTAGATTTTTTGACAGGATTTACAGGATTAAACAGGA
>CAYVDX010000027.1:0-13222 GCA_964450485.1 uncultured Calditrichaceae bacterium | reverse complement strand
CTCAGCCAGCGCGGGCGTCTTTCCACTGCCGCTTTCCGGGGCATGCCGCCCGGTTTTTTTGAATATGAATACGCCGGAAACCGTTTGTCCAATCCCGTTGCAGGATTTTGGAATGAGCAATGGCTGCCCTATCATCAAATCGATGAACGGCGTCACGGGTTCGGCGATTTTCGGGAAGGGTATGAACCGCCGATTCCGGTGACGGCAAAACCCATCTCGCGCATCTTCTTTTCGCAGGATTACACGGTCAATCTTTCCTCGCTCGATCTCAGTTTTACCCAAAAAATCAGCAAAACGAATTACGTGCAGCTTTCCGGGTCAAATTTTTTGAGCGACGGTTCGGAGCCGCAGGATTTTTCGGTGAGCAAAGTAAACACCTATCGGGCGCAGGCGCATTTTCAGGGGCAGGGCTGGCAAATGGACAGCTTTTACTGGCAGATGCGCCATCGCTTCAATATGTCGCCGGAAACAAACGGAATTCGGGATAAATTCAAACAAATCGGGCATTTCGCATGGATTCGCTGGCAAAAAAAGCTCGGCGACAGCGACTCGCTGGTCATCACGCCGGCGTATTCCAATGTGGAAGACGACTACACCCGGGCGCTTGACCGGCAGCGGGATATTCGCTACCAAATTTTACGACTAAGAATGCGTTATTTGCACAAAGCCGGCGGCGGCTTTTTTGGTGTGCAAAGCGCGGGAAATTACGCGCGGAATGTGCCCAACGGCAATTGGGTAAAAAGCGTGGAAACCGGCGGCGCGGCGAGTGTTTTTTATGATCATCCAAAGGGAAACTGGCAAATCCGCGCGGAAGCGGGATCGTTTTTTCACAGCGACATTGACGCTTCCGCACTCGGCGCGTTGAGCCTCAAGCGGCAATTTGGCGGCAACGGCGCAGTGGGCGTCGGGGCATTTTATAAGCCGCAAGCCACGCCGGCGTTGTGGCGGCATATCGCACAGGACAGCATTCCGGCCTACGCTTCCACAAAGCCGATGATCCGGCAAAGCGCGTACGCGATTTTTCAGACCAACCTGGCGGGCGGTTTTTTTTTGCGAGTGGAGCCGTTCGCGATGCGCATGGAAAATTACCCGGTTTTGGCGGCGGATCGCAAATCATGGGGCGTCCGGAATATCGATAATTACGGAATTCGCGGAAAAATCGGGCTGAACTTCTGGCGATTTTATTTGGAAAACGATCTCACCTATCATGCAAAATATAAAGAAGCTTATGCCCCGCAAATCAAAAACGTTACCACGCTTAAAACCTCGATTTATCTTTTCAAAAATGCGTTGCGGCTGGATGGCATTCTCACCTGGCGCTACATCGGTGATTTTCAAACCATTGAATTCGATCGTTTATTGAAATATTACCGAATCGGCAGCGAACCCAACGGTCGCTTCAACCTCGGCGATGCGCGTATTCAAGCCCAATTTCGCAATGCCACGGTCTTTTTTATCTGGGAAAACCTGCGTTCCGCGGATTATTTTGTGGTCAATCATACCCTGGAAAGCCTGCTGATTTTTCGCCTCGGCGTCGATTGGTTTTTGTTTAATTGATGAGCGGCAGGAATCTTTTAAACGCTTGCGAAATCAGTTTTTCATCATCTCCACAAATATCTCCTCAATCCGCGCCATATCCGCATCTGAAATACGCCATCCCGCCCCGCCAACATTTTGCTCAATCTGCTCAACATTACGTGCGCCGACAATCGCGGCTGTGATTCCCGGCCGCGCCAGCATCCAGGAAATGGCCAGTTGGGCGAGCGTTTTGTCATAACGCTTTGCAATCGGACGGATACGCTCGACAAACGCCAACGCTTGCGAAAACAGCGGTTCCTTGAAAAAACCGTGCCCGTGCCTTCGCCGCCAGTCGTCCTCCGGCAGCGTTTGCAAAAAATCGCGGCTGAATTTCCCGGTGAGCAGGCCGTTTTGCAAGGGGCTGTATGCGATCACGCCCACATTATTTTCCCGGCGCCAGGGCAGGATTTCCGCTTCCACCTCGCGGTTGATCATGCTGTAGGGCGGCTGCAACGATTGCACCGGCGCGATTTTCTGGCAGCGTTCCAACAATGCTGCATCGAAATTGCTCACGCCGATGAAGCGCACCTTGCCCTCCTCTCGCAAGCGGGTCATTTCGCCCCAACTATCTTCCACGGGCACGCGGTCATCCGGCCAATGGATTTGATACAGATCGATGACGTCCGTTTGCAGGCGGCGCAGGCTGGCCTCGCACTCCGGCGAATGCTTTCCGGGCGGTTGTTGCGATCCACGCGGCCGTTTGCGTCCCAAATCAGGCCGCATTTTGTGGCGATCAACACCTCCTTCCGGCGATCTTTCAACGCTTCCGCAACCACTTTCTCTCCGCGGCCAAGCCCGTAAACAGGCGCCGTGTCGATCCAGTTGATTCCCAAATCCACCGCGCGGCGGATGGCGCTGACAGACACGGCGTCATCCTGCCGGCCCCATCCGAACGCCCACGGCCCGCCCATCGCCCAGGTGCCCAGCCCTATTTCGGTGATCGCCGGGCCGTTTTTTCCCAATTGTCGTGTGTTCAATTCCACATCTCCTAATTGATCGATTGTGAGTCAAATATGAGCAAGTTATTTCAGTAAATCAACAGCACTTTTTCAAAAATAAAAACGCCCGAAGCGGAAACTCCGGGCGAAATGGTGTTAACGGCAATTTGAACAACAATCATGGTGAACAATTTAGCTTAGGACGAAACCGGCAATCGAAAAGAAAAGCAAGTGCCCATGTCCATGGCGCTTTTGACGGAAATGACGCCGTTGTGCGCTTCCACAATTTTTTTTGTAATCGCCAATCCAAGACCGGCGCCAAGGGGATGCCCCGTGCGCGTCCGGCTTTTTTCAACGCGATAAAATCGGTCAAACACATGCGGAATATCTTCCGCCGGGATGCCGCGACCCGTGTCGGCCACTTTGATGCGAACGAATTTATCCTTGTGCGCCAATTCCACGGTGACGATGCCGTCCGGCGGCGTGTAACTCAGGGCGTTGTCGATCAAATTGGATAAGGCCCGTTCAATCATGCCGATATCGCCGTAAACCCGGGGAATATTTTCCGCGATCATAATTTTCAGTTTAATATTCCGGGCATCCGCGTTGGTCTGGAATTTTAAAACCACGTCCTGCGCCAATTCCGCAAGGCAAAACGCTTCCAGCCTGGGTTGAACCTGCTTCGCGTCTAATTTTGACAGCTCAAAAAGTTCGCTGACCAATTTTCCGAGTTGTTTGGTATTTTTAAAAATTGTTTCTAAAATTCGCCGGCGTTTTTCCGGGGGAAGTTTTTCATCTTTCAGCAAAATGGTTTCCAGGTAGCCCTGGATGGAAGCCAGCGGACTGCGTAAATCATGGGAAATATTTGCGATTAAATCGCGGCGCATGCGATCTTTTGCGTTGATTTCTTCAATATTGTGCGCAATGGTATCAGCCATTTGGTTAAACGCCCCGGCAAGCTGACCGATTTCATCATTCGATTGAATGGGAATGCGCCGGTTCAAATCGCCTTTTTCAAAATCTTTCACTACGCGGGTCATCAAATGAAACCGACGGGTGAGAAAGCCAAATAATGCCAGGCCGATGATGCTCGTAAAAATGAGCGTGATCAACAGCACCTGTAATGCAGACCGGCCGATATGACTGTTCAACACGGTCGTCAACGCGGAATGATATTCCTCCGCGCCGCGAACCACATACACAAAACCGTTTCCATGATTTCCCAAAGATACCGGCGACGCGGAAAACAGCTTTTGGCGACCGGGGCGGCAAGGGTCATCACCGGTGCAATGAATCGCTTCGGGGTTCTTCAAAAATTGATGAATCGGATCGAGGCTGACGGTTGTCAAGCGAATTTCACCGCCGGGCGGAAGATACGAGGCTAAAATTTTTCCGCGGCTATCGAGCAGGTAAATTTCCAATTCGGGATTAACCGCCATCATTCCCTGAACCGCCATTTCAATTGCCGGAAAATCAATGTTGTTATCCAGGTACGGTTCGATATTTGTCGCAATATTTCGCGCAACCGGCGCGTTGATTTTTTGCCGCGTTTCATCCATTAAATCGATGCAGGATTGTGCCGTCACATACATTTGTACGGCGCCCAACACTAACAAAAGCACCAGAAATACTGCTGAAATTTTCCCATACAGACTGCTAAAAAACTGTTTCACGACTCAAATTCCTCCGGATCAACAAAGCGATACCCAACGCCCCAAACGGTTTTAATATAGGTCGGTTCCGAGGGATTTTCCTCGATTTTGCTCCGCAATCGATTGATGTGTGAATTGACGGTATGATCGTATCCATCAAATTGATACCCCCAAACGACGTCCAAAAGCTCCTGGCGGCTGTACGCCCGGCCGGGATGTGACGCGAAAAGTACCAACAAATCGAACTCCTTCGCTGTCAGTTCGATTACATTTCCATCAAGAATGACCTTTCGTTTCTCCAGGTTGATGTCCAAATTGTTAAAATGAATTTCCTTCAGTTCATCGGCGTGGGTTGCTTCTTCCTTTACCGCATCAACCCGCCGAAGAATGGCTTTGATCCGCGCCATCAGCTCGCGCAGGCTGAACGGTTTGGTCAGGTAATCATCCGCGCCTAATTCCAACCCTAACACTTTATCAAATTCCTCCGCTTTCGAGGTCAGTATTAAAATTGGCAATGTCTTCTTTTTCTCCCGAATGCCTTTGCAGACTTCCAGCCCGTCCAGTTTTGGCAGCATTAAGTCTAAAATCACCATCAAATAGTCATTCTCAAGGGCTTTTTCCAGCCCGGCACGCCCATCCGACGCCAGGTCGGTTTTATAATCAGCATCCCGTAGGTTTAACTCTAAAAGATCCGCAATATCCGGATCATCCTCGATAATTAAAATTCTTTTATCCATGCGTTAAATCCCCTTCCTGATCGATGAAACTACAAATTTATTGTCACGAATTTCTCACGATTCATTAAAAATTCATCCCTCAATCAACAAAAAAAACGGATAAAACCGAGGTTTGAAATCCATAAA
This sequence comes from uncultured Calditrichaceae bacterium, assembly GCA_964450485.1. Taxonomy (GTDB): domain Bacteria; phylum Calditrichota; class Calditrichia; order RBG-13-44-9; family J075; genus JACKAQ01. The sequence continues at coordinate 8,191 of CAYVDX010000027.1, read as the reverse complement.
TTTGTAGGTGTACTTACATCTTTTTAAATGATATATTTGTTTCTTAATCATCACATCGATATAATCTACAAAATTTTTCGTATAATAAAAATGGTGACCGTATGAGAGACAGAAAAATTTTACATGTGCAACAAAAGTGGATAAACCTTGCTGTTTTGACAGCCTTCATCCTACTAAATTCAACTGTTTACGCAGGCGCCTGGGTTCAAAAAAAACGTGGTTATTACCTGAAGCTCGCCAGCAGTTATGTGAATACCAAAAAGGAATTTGATCATTTGGGAAATCGTAAAAATATTCTGCAAGATTTTGAAGTGTTCAAAAATGCCGAATATCGCGAAGCGGCGATTTCCGTTTATGCCGAATACGGTTTGTTTGACCGCTTGACAGTCGTGGCGGATGTGCCCTTTAAATTTGCCACCAGCAGCCGCACCGAAATCAGCAATTACTATGAAAATGGGATGCGCGATGTTTCCCACACGACCAGCGGTTTCGGAGATTTACGGCTTTCCGGTAGATTGAACTTGCTCACCCTGCCGTTGGTTGTATCAGTCCAGCCCGGCATAAAAATCCCCCTCGGTTACGACGAATCCGGCGATATTGAAGGCCCGGCATTGGGAACGGCTGAATTGGAATACGAAGGACAACTATTGCTTGGGAAGAGCCTGTATCCCCTACCGATATACCTGACCGGAGGCATTGGATACCGCTTTCGCGAAGGGCCGCTTCATGATGAAGTGTTTTATCATTTGGAAGCCGGTTATACGACTGGGCAGGCATTATTTAAAGCCTCGATTAGCGGGGTTGATAATACCACAACGCCGCGGGATATCTTCGGAGAACCGATTCAATTACCACTGCCCGGCGGCGGCGGCGCAGTGCCGGACCGGCTGTTCGGCGATCAAAATTTTTTCAAAATAAATGGCGGCGTCACTTATAAATTGAAGGAAAATTTTGCGGTGGACGGGCAAATTTTTAATATCGCGTCCGGTAAAAACATTGTTACCGGAACGACGTTTCAGATCGGGTTGGTATTGACAAAATAACGGTGTAATGGCATTGCGGGAGTGATTGGTGATGGGTGATGCCGTGATGTAGGGACGCAATTGCGTCTCTGCGGCGCCATTTTGTGCCGGGTACGTCGGCCATTGGGCTCTATTTTTTCATGGCCGTTTCATACAATTTTAAATATTTCCGCGCCGTATTTCGCCAGGAGTAATCACCTTTCATGCCATTTTTTTGCAGCTTTGCCCAAACGTTGGGATCCTCCAACGTCTTTAAAGCGCGATTAATCGCCGCTAAAACGTTCGTTTTACCAGGGGCGGAGAATCTAAAACCGTTTCCCTTGCCCGTCTCGGCGCTAAAATCCCTGATGCAATCGGATATTTCACCAACAGAGGGCGTTACCGGAACAGCGCCATAACGCAAGCTTTTGAGATGAAAACCGTCGCCGCCGGACTCAGTGGGAATAAAAATAATATCCGCGCCGGCCATCAGCAGATGCCCCAGCCGTTTATCCATCCGTTCCCGAATGATCAGCTTTCCCTTCGATTGATCCGCCAGGCTGCTTAGATCGACTTCAGTCCGGGACTCATTATCATTTATCAACAAAATGCAAATATCTTTTTTCAACAAATCCGGAAGGATTGTCCGGGTGAGTTGCAGGGCATCTTTATTATTAAAATCCAAAATAATGCCCAAAAACGGCGTATTCTTTTCGCGGGCACACCCCAACTCCTCGAGCAAACGCGCTTTATTCTCTGTGCGATTCGCGAGCGTTTTGATTTCATATTTCGTGGCAATGACGCTATCTTCCTCCGGATTCCAAAGCGAATCGTCCATGCCGCCGGCAATGCCGAAAACATCTTTTTTTCGACGGCTTAGAATCTCGCCAAGCCCAAAAGCGGCTTCCGGATGCGCTAACACATGCGTCCGCTCATATTCGCTGGTTAGATTAATAACATCAGCATGATCCAATCCCGCTTTTAAAAAATTTAATTTCCCGTTGAGTTCCGCGCCGCCCCCCGGCTTGATATCGCCAGCGTCAATCCCAATTTTCCTTGCTTCTTTCACGGAAAATTGTCCCTGTAAATTCAGGTTATGTACCGTTAAAACCGTTCGGGTATTTTGAAAAAAATCATCGCCTTTGTACTGTGTTTTCAAATAATACGGTATCAATGCGGTTGGCCAATCGCTGCAATGAATAATATCCGGTTGCCAGTACAACAGCTTTATCGTTTCCAAAACCGACTTGCAAAAAAAGCCAAATCGTTCGGCATTATCCGCAAAAACTTCCCCGGTTTTTAAATCCTGGTAACATCCCTTTCTATCAAAATATTCCGGCACTGATAAAAAATAAACATGAACTTTTGAATAAGGCAGGAAAGCGGTTTTACCGTTTACGAACAGATCTTTTTTGCCTAATTTAATCTCCATTTCACGAAGTCGTATCACTTCACGCAGCACAAATTTGCGCTCGTTTATCGATTTATATTTTGGCATCATCAACCGGACATCCTGCTCCATTTCCTTGAGCGCGGCCGGTAAAGCGCCGGAGGTTTTTGCAAGGTCGTTTGCTTCAACGGTTTTAACAAACGGCGTCACTTCGGACGATACATAGCAGACTTTAAATGCTTTCATTCGGTTTCCTCTAAAAAAATTTACACAACGCTCTCATTCAAAAATTGAGCCGCCGCCTCGGGGCTTATCGAATTAATGTAAAAGCCCGTTCCCCATTCAAAACCGGCAACATTTTCCAGCCGGGGGAGAATCTCTAAATGCCAATGATAATTCCGCGTCGATGTTTGTTGCAGCGGCGCTGTGTGAAGCACAAAGTTGTAAGATGGGGATTGTAACGCGAAATTTAGTTTTTGCATAACGATTTTAAACGCAACTGCCAGGTGTTTTAGGTGGGCGTCGTCTGTTGTTTCAAAATGCGAAGCGTGCGTTTTTGGCAAAATCCAGGTTTCAAAGGGAACACGCGCCGCAAACGGCGCGATTGCGATCGCTTCCGCCGCTTCATAAACTACGCGGATGTCATTTTTTAGTTCCTGGAGGATGATGTCGCAAAAAATACAGCGGTTTTGTTTATCGAAATAGCGTTGCGCGCCGCGCATTTCCTCCTTGACTTCCTTGGGAACAATGGGCAAAGCGATCAACTGAGAATGGGAATGCAGTAATGAAGCGCCGGCTGCAAACCCTTGATTTTTAAATATTAACACATATTTTAAACGGTAATCTCCTTTCAAACTGGCAATGCGCTGTTTAAACGCCTTGAAGACCTCTGCAATTGCCTCCACCGGCAGATCCTCAAGCCGGCTCGTCGTTTCAGGAGTTTCGATAATCACTTCATGCGCACCAAAATTGTTGCATGAATAGAACACTCCCGCTTCCTGGGCGCCCGGTGCATTTTCGATATTTACAGCGGGATATTTATTGGGAACAACCCGGAGTTTCCAACCCGGGGTGTCGGGCTGTTGATTATTTTCACGTATTGCATAAATTTCCGGCGGCGTCATATGTTCATTGCCGTATGAAAAGGGCGAGGAGGCATTATTTTTTGAGGTAATTACAGTTGTGAAATCGTTTGGCCTTTTTCCGCGTTCTGATGAAATGATGACCCATCTATCGGTAATCGGGTCTTTTCTTAGCTCTGGCATGCCATTATTTATGAGTTTGGTCAAAAATTTTTAAACAGATGATAAATATATCGAAAAACAGCAGGATAATCAAGCGAGAAAAAATTGACCGCAAAACGTTGCGAACAGCAGGCTGCCAAATGCCGCGGTTGGATATGGCGCTAAATGCGATCAGCGAATTTTTTGTTTGCATTCGGTAATTTTTTATTTTATTATTCTTAATAATAATTTTAGTCTTAACTAAAAATTAATTTTGGACTATTAAATGCACAATGAAGCCATCGAAAATTATTTAAAAGCAATTTATAATATCCAGGGAGAAATGGATAAAGTTGCGACGACCACATTGGCAAAAAGATTGGCCATCGCGCCGGCCTCTGTCACCGGGATGATCAAAAAAGTGTCTGAGATGAAATTGATCACCTACGAAAAATACCAGGGCGTGAAGCTGACCATGGCCGGCCAAAAAGTGGCGCTTGAAGTCATTCGCCATCATCGTTTGATAGAGCTTTTTTTGGCGGAAGCGTTGGGCGTTCCCTGGGATAAAGTGCACGAGGAAGCTGAAAAGTGGGAGCACGTACTTTCCGAAGATATTGAAGACCGGATCGATGAATTATTGGGCTTCCCCACCCATGACCCGCACGGCTCGCCGATTCCCGATCGCAATGGAGAGATGCCCGAACGCTCCGACATTTTGCTCTCGGACATGCAGCCACGGCAGCGCGGCGTCGTCATGGAAGTATGTGACGAGAATCCCGAACTGTTGCGCTACCTGGGAAGCAAGGCGCTTTATCCCAAGGCAGAAATTCAAGTGTTGCAAACAGAACCGTTTGAAGGCCCGCTAACACTTGTCGTAAACGGCACGACGCATACGCTGGGCAGAAAGGTCGCTCAACAAATTTTCGTGCATATTTTGGAATGAAAACAAAGACCGAGCAAGGTAAAAAATGATCAATCCATTGATGGCATTACTTACTGCTTTTGCGCTGTTGGGTGTTATGTTTTTATTCTTCCGCCCAAACAAGGGCTATTTTTGGCAATGGCGGCGGGCAATGCAAAACACCGAGCGGGTATTGATTGAAGACGCGCTGAAACATCTTTACGATTGTGAATACAAGCAGCTTTCCTGCACCTTGCAAAGCCTTTCCGGCAGGCTTTCCATCAGCGCGGCGCGGGCGATTAGGCTGTTGACCCGGCTCGAGGCGCTGGATTTGGTCAAACTGCGGGGAACCACCTTGCAGTTAACTGACGAGGGGCGTTCTTACGCGCTGCGCATTATTCGCATTCACCGGGTATGGGAACGCTACTTAGCCGACGAAACCGGCGTGCCCGCGTCGGAATGGCACTCGGAAGCCGAGTTGCAGGAGCACAAAATGACGCTCAGCGAAGCGAATGTTTTAGCCGCCCAAATGGGAAATCCGCTTTACGATCCGCATGGCGACCCTATTCCCACAGCCCAGGGAGAATTGCCCCCTTCGCAGGGAATTCCCATGACCGATTTGCAAAAAGGACGGATTGCCGAGATCGTACACATCGAAGATGAGCCGGAAGAAATTTTTGCGCAATTAGCGGCGCAAGGATTGGATGTCGGCATGCAAATCCACATTCTCGACAGTTCTCCGGAACGAATTCGTTTTGCCCTGGACGGGGAAGAACAATCGTTGGCGCCGGTATTTGCGGCGAATGTCACGGTGCTTCCGCTAAACATCAAGCGAGCCGAAGAGCAGCAATACCCGACCCTCTCCCAATTAAAACCGGGCGAAAGCGGACGGGTTATCGCCATTTCGCGGGCCTGCCGGGGATTGCAGCGACGCCGGCTAATGGACCTGGGTGTGATCCGGGGGACAAAAATAAAAGCGGAAATGAGCAGCGCGGCCGGCGATCCCATTGCTTATGAAATTCGCGGCGCCACCATCGCCCTGAGGAAACGCCAGGCGGATCTAATTTTTGTGGAAAAATGACAATTCAAGCACGCGACACCCGTGGTAAAAAAAGCAAACTCAAGGATTGAAAAATGGCAAATAAAAAACAAACCAGCCCCTGCGAAGCCTGCCCGGCGCATCACGCCGGGAACCTGATTCGGCTGGGCATAAAAATGGACAATTTTGATTATGTTGTCGCATTGGCGGGAAATCCCAATACCGGCAAAAGCACCGTTTTCAACGCGATGACCGGGCTGCACCAGCACACCGGCAATTGGCCCGGAAAAACGGTCACGCGGGCGGAAGGCGGGTTTCTATACGCCGGGCATCGCTATAAAATCGTCGATTTGCCGGGGACCTATTCCTTGCTATCTACCAGCACAGACGAAGAAGTGGCCCGAAATTTTATACTTTTCGGACGCCCGGATGTTACCGTGATTGTGGCGGACGCCAGCCGGTTGGAGCGCAACCTGAACCTGGCGTTGCAAGTTTTGGAAATCACCGACCGGGCCGTGCTTTGTCTGAACCTCGTTGACGAGGCCAAGCGACACGGCATTTCCGTGAACGAACGCTTGTTAGCCAAAGAACTGGGAATTCCGGTGACGCCAACAGCCGCAAGACAGGGTGAAGGCATTCCCGATTTACTCAAAGCTATTAATGAAGTGGCGACCGGGCAAACGGTTTGCAAACCGTATCGCATCCGCGGCAAATCCCCGCAACTTAACCGGGCAATAAGCCAATTAACCGAAAAAATCGAAGCCCAATTCCCCGGTTTGCCTAACGCACGCTGGGTGGCGTTGCGAATCATGGAAGGCGATCAGCGAATTATCGAGGCGCTTCGGGACGGAGAGTTGGAAGATTTAGACCGTGTCGAAAATAATGAAAATGTGATCTCAGCGATGTAGCTCATGTTGTGCATTTCCTTTTTACCACAGAGTTTACGGGGGATGCAGAGAAAAAAAAGAAAATTCAACAGCGAATATAACGCAGAATGATTTGTTGACAGCGCCATTAATTTCAAAAAATATAATCAATTTGCCCATCATTATTCTGCCAAAAAAAGAATATATGAATGAACCCGGGTAGAAAAGAATAGAAAGATCAGGCGTTGAAATGGAAAATAGACAGCAAAAAAATATAGATGCGATACTCAACGCGGCAAATGCATTGCGCTGGAAAGCCGGCGGTAATCTTCACGAAACATTGATGGAATCCATTTACGAAGACGCCGCCCGAATCGCCGACCGCGTGGCGACCCGCGAAGGTGAGAAATCGCGGTTTGATTGGGAACGCACGTTGGATCGGCTGCTGACCAGCCGTTGGACCGGTTTTCCGGTGATGCTGCTGATCCTGTCCGTGGTTTTCTGGCTGACGATTGCCGGCGCCAATGCGCCGTCCGCAATGCTGGCGTCATTGCTGATTGACGCCATGCATCCGATTTTGAAAGGCGCCGCGGCGAGCGTCAGCATGCCCTGGTGGCTGGACGGCCTGTTGATTGACGGCATGTACCTGGCAATGGCATGGGTGATCAGCGTGATGTTGCCGCCGATGGCGATTTTTTTCCCGATGTTCACGCTGCTGGAGGATTTTGGCTACCTGCCGCGCGTCGCATTCAACCTGGACAATATGTTCCGCAAGGCCGGCGCGCATGGCAAACAGGCGCTTTCCATGAGCATGGGCTACGGCTGCAATGCCGCCGGTGTTATCGCCGCGCGCGTCATCGACAGCCCCCGGGAACGGCTGATCGCCATTATCACCAATAATTTCGCGCTTTGCAACGGGCGCTGGCCCACCCAAATTCTCATCGCCTCATTGTTCATCGGAGCGTTGGCGCCGGCGGCAATTGCCGGTCTTGTTTCCGCGGCCGCGGTTGTGGGAATCACCCTCATCGGCGTGTTTCTGACATTTGCCGTTTCCTGGGCGCTTTCGCGAACCGTGCTGCGCGGCGAACCCTCCACCTTTAGTTTGGAGTTGCCGCCATACCGGCCGCCGCGTATTTTGCAAACACTTTACACCTCGCTGATCGATCGCACCATTTACGTGCTGTGGCGGGCAATTGTATTTGCAGTGCCCGCAGGTGCGGCCATCTGGCTATTGGCAAACGTGCATATCGGTGATTTGAGCGCCGCTGAACACTTGATTAATTGGATGAACCCGTTCGGCTTGCTGATAGGCTTAAACGGCGTTATTTTATTGGCGTATATTATCGCGATACCGGCAAATGAGATTGTCATTCCAACCATTTTAATGCTGACCGTCCTCAGCGCCGGCATGACCGGCGTGGGCGAAGGCGCCGGCGTGATGTTTGAGCTGACCGATAACGCGGCATATATGAACATCTTTACCGCCGGCGGCTGGACGCTGTTGACGGCTGTCAACCTGATGCTGTTCAGCCTGATCCACAACCCCTGTTCCACCACAATTTATACGATTTACAAAGAAACCGGCAGCGTCAAATGGACGATGGTATCTTCCCTTCTCCCGGTGGTAATGGGACTAGTCATTTGCTTTTTTGTCGCGCAATTTTGGTATCTGTTCAGCGGGTAACAAAAGCAGTGACAAAACCAAGCGTGTTTGTGCAGCTCTAACAGCTTTAGAAGCGCATCCGCACTTTCGTACAGTCCAAAAACGTCT
>CAYVDX010000026.1:0-13235 GCA_964450485.1 uncultured Calditrichaceae bacterium | reverse complement strand
CATTCGCTTCCGCGTGCACCACGTAGGGGTATTTGGTTTCCAGCCAATCGCCGTCGCGTTCCCAACGAAATTTTTGCTCGTCGATGCCCGCGACAAAACCGTTGTAGCCGGTGGCGACAATGTGATTCCGTTCGTTGACAATCACGGCGCCAACCTTGCTGTTCGGATCCTTTGAGCGCAGCGACGTGAAAACCGCAATGCCCATAAAGTATTCATCCCAACTGAGGTGGGGTTTCATCAATCCAGCTTCCCGAGATTTTTAGCTTGCATTTTTTTGTGTCGTCTGCCGCTCTACATATTCATCCAACAAGCGTCGAATCAACTTTTGGTATTGCGTATCATGCGACGATGCAACATTTTTGAAAAATTCAACACTGCGTCGGGTTAGTGCAATGGTCACTTTAGTCGTTTCTTCTCTGAAAACCAAATCTTCCGGCGATGGCAGAAAATCCGTGACAACCCGGAAGTCATCCATTGGCTCATTCGTGTATTTGATTTTCTTCTTCATAAATTTTCCTTCCTTTTCGCCAATATCCCGCGCCAAAAATTCTAATAATGTCTTTTCGCCAAGTAAACCGAACGGTTATGATGCCACCATTTACATTCCCAAGGCAATAATAGCGTTTTTCATGCTGACCATGTTTCAGATCCTCTAAAATTACCCGCTTTGAATCTGCAAATGCATATTGTGCAACATAAAATGAAACGCCATGTTTTTGGATGTTTTCCAAATTTTTTTGTTCATCCCACTCAAAGCGCACATCTTTTGCCATGTGAAAAAATATTATATTAATTGCAAAAAAGCAATATAATAATATGGCATTTTTTACAAGCGCCGTCTTTCGGATACTAAAAAGTAAAAACCTCAATTCCACGTAGCAGAGAGCCATATTTATCGAGTCTGCGTTTAGCAAAAAAATTTGATTGATAATTCCACCAAAATCCATAAATTCCGCAACACACATTTTTCATAAATAGAGGAGCCTTTGATGAGAAAGCTAATTTTGATCAGCCTGCTGTTGGGCGGTATTTTTTCGCTGCCGGCGCAAACGTTTTTCAGCACGCCGTTTGCGCATACTTATTCCATTGTGGCGATGGATACTGTCACCGGCGAAATCGGCGCGGCCGTGCAATCACACTGGTTTTCGGTGGGCAGCATTGTGATTTGGGCGGAAGCGGGCGTGGGCGCCGTGGCCACGCAATCGTTTGTCAATCCGTCGTTCGGCCCGCGGGGTCTGGCGCTGCTGAAAGCCGGGGTAACGCCCAAAAGCGCGCTGGCCGCATTGCTGGAGACCGATGAGGGCCGCGACGTCCGGCAAGTGGGCATCATTGACGCGGCGGGAAATACGGCCGCGCACACCGGCGCAAAGTGCATCCCGGCGGCCGGGCATATCAACAAAAAATACTATTCCGTACAAGCGAATTTGATGGAGAAAGCAACCGTCTGGCCGGCCATGGAAAAGGCATTTTTGGAAACCGAGGGGCCGTTGGCTGAACGAATGGTGGCGGCGTTGGAAGCCGCGCAGGCACAGGGCGGCGACATTCGCGGGAAGCAATCCGCTGCATTGTTGGTGGTCAGCGGCAAGCCGACCGGAAATGTTTGGGAAGACCGGCTGATTGATCTGCGCGTCGAGGATCACACCGCGCCGGTGAAGGAGATCAAACGGCTGCTGAGAGTGCATCGCGCTTACGATCACATGAACGCCGGCGATGTCGCGGTCGAACACAACAACGATGAAGAAGCGCTGCGGGAATATGGCGACGCCATGGCAATGTTCCCCGAAAACCTGGAGATGAAATACTGGACCGCCGTTTCCCTGGTCAATATGGGACGAATGGATAAGGCGCTGCCGCTGTTTAAAGAAATTTTTGCCAAGGACGCCCACTGGAAAACGTTGACGCCGCGCTTGCTTGGCAACGGCCTGCTGCAAGCCGCCCCGGCGCAATTGAAAAAAATTATGGAATAATCCCTCTTGGGGGGAGGGCGATTCCCTCCCCCTGTTTTGCAACACACCGGACTTCAAAAAAACGCTGAAATTCCCGCCAAAAAAAACCGCCCCCCCTAATAATATTAAAAGTTTTGCCGTTAATCTTTCTCAATAAGATCATTTGGTCATTGCGACTAAATTTTATCGGTAAATGGTTAGGTTCATTTAAAAAAGGTGATATTTCATGCCCCTTCCGTTAGAAATCGAAAAAAAACTGGATCAGATTGACAGTGTCGCAACGCTGCCGCACATTGCCACCGAAGTGCTGGAAGTGATGCGCAGCAAAGACACCACAATGCGAAAAATCGCCGCCGTCATCGAGAAAGATCCGTCAATCACTGTTAAAATATTGAAAATTGCCAATTCTCCGTTGTGGGGATCGGTCGGAAAAGTGGAAAGCGTTCAACGCGCGTTGGTGTTGCTTGGGCTAAAACAGGTTTCCAATATTGTCATCGCCATCAGCCTGTACAGCACATTTGCGCAGCTAAAACCCACCCCGCATTTTAATCGCGATAAATTTTGGCGGCATTCGGTGGGCACGGCGCAAATCGCCCGGAAACTCTGCAAGGCACTGGAAATCAATTTGCAGGGGGAAGAGTTTGTCGCCGGTCTCATCCACGATTTAGGTAAAATCGTGATGGATCAATTCATGGGCGATAAATTCAAGGAAATCAACGAAGAAGCCCGTGAGAAAAATATTGATTCGTCCACGATTGAACAAAAACACCTCGGTTGCACACATGCGGATATTGGCGCGGCACTGTTAAAACGCTGGAATTTTCCCGAGGCAATTGTCACGACGCTGCAATTCCATCATTTTCCTGAAAAAGCAGAGACGCATCAGGAATTGGTTTCCATGATCAATCTTGCAAACGAGATCAGTAAATATTGGGAATCCAAAGCGGAAGACAAACAATTGCCGGATCATTTTAAAAATAAAGGGTGGCAAATTCTCGAAGCGAAATATCCGCATATTTCTGATTTTAACATGAACCGGTTTATTGAAGATTTTTGTGATGAAGTAGATGTGAATGCTTCACTTAGCAAGTTAATGGCAACTTAATTTTTTAAAGGAAAAATGAAAAAGGATTTTCACCAAATTTTTCCGGGATGTCTGCTGTTAGTATTAATGGGATTTTTTTTCATCAACTGCGGCGGCAGTAAACCGTTGGCCAAAAATCCCGCGACGCTGGGCATTGTTCCATTTGATGCGGACGCCATGACCCGACCGGCGGAAGAACTTAACCGCCGTTTGTTTCGCGCGCTGAATTTCAGCGGCAGCTTTCGGTTGGCATTTGCCAAAAACGCGGCGCAATTGCTGAATTTGGCGGATTTTGAACAAGCCGCGCTTGCCGATAATGCAGATACAAGCGCGGCGGATTCATCAACCCAACACCCGGATGAAACGGGCGAAAAATCGCCGCGTTGGGTATTGACCGGCGCTTTTGTCAAAGAAATTGAATATACAAAAAGAGGGACATTGCTCCCCTATCTTTTGTTTCGGCCATCGACGCACATCGCCGCGGAACTGGAATATCGCCTGTACGACACGGACGAAAAGCGATGGATAGACATTCAGCGCATCCATGCAGATAAAAAACTGAAAGGCGTAACCCAGGTGTTGGATTATAATCCGGCGGATCCTTCTTTGGTGATATTGGCAAAAAAGCGTCAGGAAATGCGCTCTGAATTATATAATGATCTGTTCGACAAATTAATTGAATCCTTGGAGATGTTAACCAATGCAAAGTAAAACGCTTGATGCAAAAGTCCGGGTTGAAATCTGGAAAAAGCTTAACCAGATAGACAATGTTCCGACATTGCCGACGATTTTTTTCAAACTGCAAAACCTTTTATCGCGTCCCGATGCCTCTATTCAGGATGTACGGAAAATCATCGAGGAAGACCCGCCGACGGTTGCCAAAATTTTGCAACGGGTCAATAGTGGTTATTACAACACGGTATCAAGTATTCGGAATATCCAGCAGGCGATTGTGATGTTGGGGATGACAGAATTGTATAATATTGTTGTGGAATTGAGCGTGCTGAGCATGTTCCGGGAGATCAAGGAAAGCGAATACTTTAGTTTTGAAAAGTTTTTGAGACATTCTTCGGCGACGGCGCGAACCGCGGGCGCCATTCGCAAACACCTCGGACTAAATTTCGATAATGCGGAACTTACCTGCGGATTGCTGCATGATTTCGGACGATTAATCCTCTGTTTGCATTTTGAAGATTTGTACCGGGAAGTGTTTGAGCATAGCATTCAACACGGGATTTCGCTGTATGAAGCGGAAAGCGAATGCCTCGATTTCACTCACGCGGAGGCCGGGTTTTGGCTGGCAAAACGCTGGCAATTGCCTCGGGAAATTGCCGATGTGATGCTGCATCATCACGCCGTTGTCCCGGAAGATGTGCGCGCGCACCCATTACGCGCGATCACCTATATTGCCAATCTGATTACCAACACCTGGGGCGTTTCCCTGGAACCGCTGCCGACATTTCACGATATTGAGAAAGATCCTATTTGGCAGGAGATGGCCGGCGTTTATCTGAAGCTCGCATCATTTCCATTGGACGACATGATAAATATTCTGAAACTGCCGCCGGAAGACGATGGCCTTTCCTTTGACGCAAATGATCTGCTAAAAAGCATTGAACCGGTCAAAACAACATCTTTACAAGAGACGACTGAAAATTTGGTGAACAGCATAAAGGAATTACATGAGTGCTTACAGGAACAACAAATTTCGCAACAAGCAGCCTTTTCTCAATTAACCGACATGCTCCAAACCTTTATGAAATTTGATTTACTTTCCATTTACCGATATGATACAGAATCAGGCAAAATGTCGTTGATTTTCGGTTTCGGTGAGCCTGCGAGCGCGTTGGATGTTATCAATTTTCGCCGGGGAAAAGGCGCTGTCAGCTGGGTTTTCCAGCATCGGCAATCTACCTGCATTTCAAATGCGAAACGCAGCAATAGCGCTGGTGACAGGCTGGTCAACACATTTTTAGGTGCGCCGATACTGCTGTCAGATAAAGTAACGGGTGTTTTGGCGGTCGGCAGCTATCAGCAGGATCATTTTGATGAAAGAGATCAATATTTGCTGGAGATTGCCGGGGAATATCTCGATGGCTTGCTGCTGTAATGTCGCCTGAATAATTCACAAATTACTTTTGGGGGGGGCACAAAAAAGGCGATTTGTTTTACATAATTTTCAGCGAAACCTCATTCAGAAGCAGGGAACGGATTTAACAACAGATGTTAACCGGATTTTACGTTGAAAATTTTCCAGGTGCCCATTCACCGCCGCACGTAAAATTCCGAGTTGAACATTGTGTTATAAGCCTTTTCCAAGTTTTTCATATTCTTTTACTGAAATTTTTACCATTGGAAACCTTGGTTTTCCTTCTGGATCTTCATTGAGATACCAAACTTTAAAATATCCGAACTTATGGGCTTCGTTTTCACAATATACTACCAATGCGAATCACAAGTTCGCAAAAAAACGGCTGTTTAGCCACGGATTTTCACAGATCAACACAGATTTCCGCAAAAAATTTTAAATAACAAAGATTAATCCGTGAATATCCGTGTAAATCTGTGGCTGAAACCTCAACTTGTGATTAACATTACCAATGCGAATCACAAGTTAAACGCGATCCCTTACTCGATAAAAAAGGCGCTTAATTGTTTCTTAAATTCCTCGATATCTTCCAATACCAATCTTCCAATTTTTTTAACGATCATCTGCTTATCGATTGTTGCAAAACGCATTCGAATCAATGACGGTTTGGGCAATTTCGCTTCAGACCATTTAATAATTAGATGATCTCCCATTCTACCTTTTAAAGAAAGCTTGCTTGTGATAAAGGTGATAACGATTTCGTTACCTGTGTTATGCTGATTCGGTGAGATTATAAGCGCTGGGCGTCTTTTAGTGGTTGATAAATCTGTGAAGGGAAATGGAACTAACACTATATCCCATTTTTTATAAATTATTGTAGATTTCGTCTTCTTCATTATCCCATTCCATAAAAGCCTTTTCAGACATTTTCATAACCTCCAGCAGATTTTCTCTTTCTAACAATTCCGAAAATTTTTCTTTGTTTTCACTAATATACTCTTCAATTAAATTTTCAACTAAGCCGCTCATCGTTTTGCCTTCGACAGAGGCAATAATTTTTAGAGCTCTCCTTTTACGGTCATCGATCCTAACGCTCATAACTGCCATTTGATTCCTCCTACATGTAGTAAAACATACATGTAAATTTAAATCAGAAAACTTTTATTCTCAAGGAGAATCTTTTGTTAATATTAACCCCTTTGTAACTACTCAGGTTATTCGATTCATGGTTCAACGTTTCGGGTTAGAAACTCCTTGTTCTTGACATTTTTTAAGATAATTTATGAATCCTCTCGAGTTAATTACCGTGCTAATTGCCATGCTTGAATTTCTTCAAATTGCTGTATTTCCATAAAATTAAACCCTGAACCAGGACCCTTTGAACTCGGAACCTGAGTCGTTACAAAAAATCAAACATTTTTTTACCGTGTAGCTGCATTGGGTATTTTTCTGATTTTTTTCCAAAATTCTCAAAAAAATCCTAACAACTTGCTAAAGTTAGCGCGGGAAAAGACGTTATTGTTACTGCAAGGACGGAATCAACATAAAGGAATATGGCTGATGCTGAAAAGTTTGTTTGTAAACAAAGCCGGTATGTTGGAGCAACAACGCCGGTTGGATATTGCCGCCAATAATTTAGCCAACCTGAATACCATCGGTTACAAAAAAGACACCGTTTTCTTTCATAAACTTGCCGAAGCCATCGCTGAGTCGTCGGCTGAGTCGGGCAATTCCGACCAAAACCGTACGCCAGGCGCTTCACAGGTCTTTTTTTCGATGGGCGCATTGCAGCACACTGATAACCCGCTGGATGTGGCCATTTCCGGCGACGGCTTCTTTGTGGTTCAGGGAGAGGAAGGCAATTATTATACCCGCAACGGCAATTTTCAATTAGACGGCGAAGGAAAAATTGTCACGCCCGACGGCTTTACGGTGATGACCGACGGCGGGGCGTTGCAGGTTTCCGGCGGCAAAATACGTATCAACGAACAGGGAGAAATCACGGTTAACAATCAAACTGTCGGGCGGCTGCGCATCGTGAAATTTGATAATCCCCATCAACTGGAACGGGTGGGAAACGCTTATTTTAAAGGCGACAATGCCGGTGAGCAGGAACTCCCAACCGAAGCGATCAATTTACGTCCGGGTTTTTTGGAGTTGAGCAATGTCGAGCCGATCATGGAAATGGTTCGAATGATCGAAATAAACCGGGAATATGAACTCGGACAAAAAACGATCCATGCACAGGATCAAACACTGGAAAAGTTAATCAATCAGGCAGGACGCCTGTAAAATGATACCGTCAGAGGCACATCGCATTTTTTAAGCGCGCTATATAAAAAATGCGATGCCCTTTGCCTTTTATGGCGGTAAAGAACGGGAGGTTCTTTTATGGATAAGGTTTTACACGTTGCGGCGTCGGGAATGCAGTCGCAAAAATTGTATATCGATGTCATTGCCAACAATCTCGCCAACGTCAATACGACCGGGTTTAAAAAAAGCAATCTGAATTTTCAGGATTTACTCTACGAAACCGTCCGCGAGGCCGGCGAGCCGACCGAAGGCGCGCAAAGCCGCCCGGTGGGGCTGGAATTGGGGAACGGGTCACGCGCGGTGGCCACGCATCGCAGCTTTTCCCAGGGGCCAATCACCGCCACGAATAATCCATTGGATGTGGCCATCCAGGGGGATGGGCTTTTCGTCGTTCGTTTGCCGGACGGACGAAATGCCTATACTCGTGATGGCGCGCTAAAAGTTTCCTCGGACGGGTTGATCGTCACTTCGGACGGTTACGTTGTCGAGCCGGAAATTTCGCTGCCGGAAGACGCTCAACAAGTCATCATTCGCAACGACGGGCAAGTGGACGTGTTGCTGTTTGGGGAAACGCAATTTTCGCAAATCGGACAAATTGAACTGGCCCGGTTTATCAATCCGGCCGGGTTGAGCGCCCTTGGGCACAACCTTTTTGAAGAAACCGGCGCTTCCGGAACGCCCACAACCGGCACGCCCGGAACGGATGGGTTGGGCGAGTTGGCGCAGGGTTTTCTGGAAGATTCCAACGTCGATGTGGTGGAAGAAATGGTGGCGATGATTGCCGCGCAGCGGGCCTATGAAATCAATTCAAAAGCCATAAAGACAGCGGAAGATATGTACCAGGTCGAAAACCGGCTGACGTAATCGTCGAATAACGATGTTTTTCCAAAATCACTTGGCGTGATAATCTCAGGCGTATCATAGAAATGAATGATTTAATCAACATATTTTCTATCGGAATTTGCCGGAAAAACCGGCTGTATGCCCGCGCAATACTCTTCGGGCTGATTTGCGTTGCCGCTCCGCTTGCCGCGCAGGTCGGCGCATATATTCCCCAAAAGGAAATTCGCGCCAAAATACATCGAGTGGTCAAACAGCAGTTCAAAAACAGCGGATTGCGATTTCAGATTGAATGGGTCACAGACCAGCCGAGATGGAAGGCGGGAAAAAATATTGACTCCATCCGGGTGAGTTATCCGTTTGAGCGACTGCCGAAAGGTAGCGCCATTTTTCGGGTTGAGGCGTTTCGCGACGGGCGGGTGGTGCGCCGTCTCAGCTACACGATTACGGTGCGGGTGTTTGGGAAAGTTGCCGTTTGCCGCTCTAAAATGCCGGGCCGTCATCTGCTGAAGTCCGCGGATGTTACCTGGGCGGAAAAGGAAATTACCCACCTGCGCGGCGAGCCGATCACAGATGCGCGCGCATTGGAAAACACGCAGACCCGGCGGTTTCTCAGAAAGGGATCGGTCATTTTAAAAGACGCGATTGCAGCGATTCCAATCATTCCGCGCGGAAAAACCATCACGCTCCGTTATCAGGCATCCGCGTTACAAATTGATATGCAGGTAAAAGCGTTGCAGGATGGCGCGGAAAATGAGGTCATCTGGTTTTTCAACCCGGGCGCCAAAAAACGGGTAAAAGGGCGGGTTTTAACGCCGACGCTGGCGCAGGTTGTGCGTTAATTAAGGGTAAAAGATGAGGGGTGAAGAATAAATTGAGTTATTTAATATCAATAAATTATGGCCGATCAACAGTGTGGGGTTTAGTCTTTATTCTGCTCCGTTGGAGCTTGAAATTTATGCGCGTAATATTTTTTCCAGGGCGCTGCCCTTCGCTTTTACATGCAGCCCCATCGATGAGGCAAATCGCTTCTAAAGACGCTGCGCCAACGGCGCTAAATGTTATAGCCCGGTCCCGGCTATCCGGGACCGGGAAAAGAAAAGTCTTTGATCGCCAAGCTCCAACGGAGCGAAATGAATCAGTTGTCAAAAATAAGCTTCTTAACCTGTAATAGCAAAACCATTGCTTTCGATACACTATCCTACAAATTAATCAACATATAAAACGTAAAAATTAAGCCGCAACACGAACGACAAGGAAACGCAACATGAGCAACATTATTAAAATGATCATTTTGGGACTCGGTCTGAGCGCGGCCGTGCTCGCCCAGGATATGGGGCGCAGCGTCAGCCTGTTTTCCGACATCAAAGCCAACCGCGTCGGCAAAGGCGTCACGGTTCTGGTGATGGAGTTTTCCCAGGCCAGCAATGAAGCAAAAACCGAGTCAAAAAAGCAGGGTAAAAACGCTGTCGGCGTTCAAAAAGGCAGCGGTCTGTTGGGATTTTTACCGGAAATGGGCGTTACGGGAAAATCTCAAAACGATTTTAAAGGCGACGCCCGCACTTCTCGCAAAGGTTCGCTCCGCGCAAAGGTGGCGGCGCAAATTATCGGCGTAAATGACGCCGGCGATTACCTGATCGAAGGCAAGCGGATCATCGAAGTGAATAATGAAAAGGAAACCTATATCATCAAAGGCGCGGTCCGCAATGAAGATATTATGGCGGACAATACCATTTATTCATACAATATTTACGACGCGCACATTACCTACAAAGGCAAGGGCGAAGTGTCGCGTTCGCAAAAAGCCGGGCTGATCACTCGCGTTTTGCAATGGATTTTTTAAATGGTAAGTAATTATTCAGCCCACTAAATACACAAAAGATACGAAAAAAAAGGCAAAACCATTTGTCGTGGACTGAATAGCCGGCGTTTAATTAAACGTCCCTACTGTGACAGGAGATTTAAAGAGATGGTTCAGAGATTTTTGACAGTTCTGTGGAAATTTATCAAACAACCTTTGCATCGAATACCAAACCCGATGATCATCAGCACCGTTTTCCTGATATTATCCTGGCTAACGCCCGTAACGCTCGATGCGCAGGTGCGCCTGAAAGACATGATGCGCCTGCAAGGCATTGAAAATCAACAACTGATCGGCTACGGATTGGTGATCGGACTAAAGGGCACCGGCGACAGCAAGCGCAGTCAATTTACCACCCAATCGATTGTAAATATGCTGCAAAAATTTGGGGTGACGGTGCCGATTACAAAGGTGAAGCCGCGCAATATTGCCGCCGTGATCGTCACCGCGGAAGCCCCGTCGTTTATGCGCAAGGGCGACCGGCTGGATATTACCGTATCCTCCATCGGCGACGCCAAAACGCTGGAAGGCGGTGTTTTGTTGATGACGCCGTTAGCCAAATCCGACGGCTCGGTGATTGCGATGGCCCAAGGCCCGCTCACGGTCGGCGGATTTTCCGTGGAAACATCCGGCGGCGGCGGGGTGCGCCAAAACCATACGCTGGTGGGCAGAATTCCCGGCGGCGCAATGCTGCAAATGGATTTGGGCGGCGAGTTCCCCCGGACAAACACGCTTTATTTCTCTCTGAAGGAGCGCGACCTGACCACCACACAACGGGTCGTGGAAGCGATTAACCAACGTTTTGGCGACCAAACCGCGCAGCCGGTCAATCCGTACGCCATCGAAGTCTTTTTGCCGGCGGGCTACCAAAGCACCGGCGGGCAATTTGCTTTTTTAGCATTGTTGGAGCAGCTAAAAGTTACACCCGATATATCGGCAAAAGTGGTCATCAACGAACGCACCGGCACGGTGGTCATCGGCGGCGATGTGACGCTGCTGCCGGCGGCGATTTCCCACGGAAATCTCAGCGTGGAAATCCGTTCCACGCCCATTGTGTCGCAGCCGGCCCCATTTTCCCAGGGGCAAACCACGGTGGTTCCCCAAACCGACGCCACCGTTTACCAGGATGAAGGGGAGATCGTAACCATCGGCCACGCCGCCAGCGTCAAAGAGGTTGCCGACGCGCTCAACAATATCGGC
The DNA here is from genome assembly GCA_964450485.1 of uncultured Calditrichaceae bacterium. Classification (GTDB taxonomy): domain Bacteria; phylum Calditrichota; class Calditrichia; order RBG-13-44-9; family J075; genus JACKAQ01. The sequence goes on along the minus strand of CAYVDX010000026.1, from coordinate 1,902 downwards.
GTTCTGCCGCGCGACATCATCGCGGTGATGCAGGCGCTCAAGGTTGCCGGTTCGCTAAAAGCAGAACTCGTTATTATGTAGGTTAAACATTTATGACAGATAAATTACAAACCGCCGTTTCGCCCACGGAGGCGTTGCTGCGGCAACAGACCGATAAGCTCAAAACAGCGCAAAACAATCCGTCAAAATTAAAAGGCGCGGCGGATGATTTTGAAGCGTTGTTTGTTTTCTACATGCTTCAAAGCATGCGCAAAACCGTGATGAAATCCGGTCTGATGGATGACGGGATGGGCGGCGAGATCATGGAATCGATGTTCGATCAGGAATTGTCGCGGCAAATTGCCGCGCAAAGCCGGCTTGGCATCGCGGAAATGCTCCAACAACAATATTCGCCGGAAAGCAGGCAGCTTCCCGTGGATAAAAACCTGCAAACGCAGCCGAAAATGCAAGAATTGAACGGCAAAATGCCATTGCAAAAATTGCCGGATGTGCGCAAATTGCGCGGCATCATCAAATCAGACCTTTTGCCCGGCAAACCGGCTGCACTGGAAACGGTAAACAACACCAGCCTGAATCAAGCTTCACTTTCAACCAAAGACGCGGAATATTATCTCAATCTTCCCCTGTCAAAACGGATATCCGAGTTTGACGGACACATTCAAAATGCCGCCAAAAAATACCGGGTTGATCCCGAATGGGTTCGCGCCATTATCGCCGCGGAATCGGCCGGAAATCCCCACGCCACATCGCAAAAGGGCGCCAAAGGCCTGATGCAACTGATGGATCCGACCGCCAAAGACCTCGGCGTTGAGAACGCCTACGATCCGCGGGAAAATATTTTTGCAGGCACGCGCTATTTTGCCCGGCTGTTGCGCGCCTACGACGGCAACGTGGAAAAAGCGCTGGCCGGCTACAACGCCGGCCCCGGAAATGTGCGAAAATACGGCGGCGTTCCTCCATTTAAAGAGACCCAAAAATATATTCAGCGGGTTCAGAAGTATTACAATGCGTTTAGCGGCAATATCGCGGAGCGGTAAGAGATTTGGCAATTCTCATTTTATTATTCATTATTAAAAGATGAATCCTACAATTGTTTAAAAGCTTTGAAGCCATGTGCACCCGTTGAATCCTAACAAGCATTCTGCACAGGAGCGAACAAAAAAGCCTAATCGAAGTTACGCTTCAATCAGGCTTTTTTATCCAATAAACTCATTTTCCTCAATCTCAACTCGCTTGCCATCTCATTCTTCTTTATTGATTTTTCTCCCCTTGTTAACTCCTATTCCATATCCACCCAAAGCGCTGATTATAGAAAGCAATAAGGGGAAGAAGATATCTTTGACTACACCCATTTTTCCCTGGTAAGCAAAGTAAACCAATGAACAAAAAAAGAAAAATCCACCAATAGCAATAATAATATATATCTTGAAATCATTACTTTGCTTTTTGGTAAAATATTCGGATTGTAGCTCGAGGCGTTTTTGTTCTAAAAAAAATTCTCGTTCATTATCTTTGTCAGCAATTTCTAATGATTTTTTTTCAACATCGGCTCGTTGCTTGGCTTCAAAGTTTAACCTGTCAAGTAATTTGTTAAGTTCAGCAGGAACAACACTTCGTTCACCGTTCTCAGGAACCAACTCTTTGCCTGCTTGGGGGTTGTCATTAGCCATTGAACACCAAAAAAACCAAATTTTCTAAAACTTAATAGAGCTTCTTTTCACAGAATTTTTCTTAGATGCATATTTGTAGGGATTATAAGAATGTTTAGCTTGTTTCATTGATTCCCTTACCAACGCTCTTGCAAATAATGAAACTTCGTAGTCGCGTAGTATAGTAACATTGTAAGACGTTCCGCGTTTGGATAGAACTGCGAATTCTCGTTTATGGCCTGTGTTGACCTTC
>CAYVDX010000025.1:12203-13312 GCA_964450485.1 uncultured Calditrichaceae bacterium | reverse complement strand
CAAAGCCCAGCCGTTTCAATCGATTGACCTGGCGAAAATCTGCGGCGAAGTGTTGCGGGATTTAGAAGTGCTGATCGAAAAAAGCCGCGGCCGGGTGGAAATGGGGCATTTGCCGGTGATCGACGCCGATGCGCTGCAAATGCGCCAATTGTTCCAAAATTTAATTGGAAACGCACTGAAATTTCACCGGAAAGAAACGCCCCCAACGGTGAAAGTTTATGCTGAAACTTTAGCGGAGACTGCCGAACATAAAAACAAGCATGTAAATGAGATGTGCCGGATTGTTATTGAAGATAACGGGATTGGCATCGATAAAACCCATTTTGAACGCATATTCAAGCCGTTTCACCGGCTGCATACCCGCGCGGAATATGAGGGCAGCGGGATGGGGCTGGCGGTTTGTCAAAAAATAGTTCAGCGGCACGGGGGAAGCATTCAAGTTTTGAGTGAGCCGGAGAACGGCAGCAGGTTCATCATTTTATTGCCGGTTAAACAAATCCGCCCGAAATAATTACGACATAAAAAGGCAGACAAAAAAAGAAGACGCGAACGGCTTTGACAGGAGATTAACATGAATACGCCGATACGGTTGTTGCTGATTGATGATGACGAAGATGATTATATTATCACACGGGATTTGTTAGATGAAATTGCAGGAACGCAATATCACCTGGATTGGATATCCGATTATAAAGCGGCAAAAGAAGCGATAAAGCAGCAAGCGCATGATGTTTACCTGGTGGATTACCGGCTTTCCGGCGGCACGGGTCTGGATTTATTGCTCGAAGCGGGCAAAAGCGGCTGCGATGCGCCGATTATTTTTTTGACGGGACAGGGAGACCGGAAAATCGATATGAAAGCGATGGAAGCCGGCGCGGCCGATTATTTGGTGAAAGGGCAAATTAATGCGTTATTGCTGGAACGATCGATCCGTTATGCCATCCAGCGCCGGAAAATGAAGCAGGCCATCGGCAAGGCGGAAAAGCTGAAAACCGCCCAGGAATTAGCCGGGGCGGTTTGCCATGAATTTGCACAACCATTGCAAATTTTATCGCTCAGCCTGATGATGTTAAAAGATAATCCCGGCGAGATAAACTATATTGAAACCT
>CAYVDX010000025.1:0-12193 GCA_964450485.1 uncultured Calditrichaceae bacterium | reverse complement strand
CGCGGCAAATGATCGGGCGGATTACTGATCTTGTTCACAAATTGCGAAATATCACCGAAGTTAAAAATCAATCGTATCTTGATATGCAAATTGTCGATTTGCACGCCTCAACAGAAACTTCCGGACATTCAATAAAAGCTCAATAATCCTGGAGAAACATGAACAATCCTGATCATAACCACTTTTTGTCACAGATAAAAACCGTGAATATTCTTGTTGCGGAAGACGATCCCGACGATCAAATGTTGACGCGCGAGGCTTTTGATGAAAGTCAATTACAGCACAAGCTGTTTTTCGTGGAAGACGGCGAAGCGCTGATGGATTTTCTTTGCCGGCGGGGAAAATTTGAGGATCCGCGGGTTGCCCCGCGTCCCAGTTTTATTCTTTTGGATCTCAATATGCCCAAAAAAGACGGGCGTGAAGCACTGATCGAAATCCGGGCAAATGAGGCGCTCCGGCAGATTCCCGTCATCGTGCTGACAACCTCCAAGTCAGTGGAGGATGTGCAACAACTTTATGAGTTGGGCGTCAATTCATTCATCACTAAACCGGTGACTTTTAACGGTTTAGTCAATACCATCAAAATTGTCGGAAAATACTGGCTGGAAGTCGCCGAGTTGCCGCGGTAGCACCGGCTTGATCACAATAAACGTCAAAAATTCAGCAAAAAATTTGTAGCTGGCAAACAATTCCGTCGATAATAAATCAGTAAGTTAGAAATTAAAACACGGATGCTGTCAATCATCTATTCAAGGAGGAAAGATGAAAGTAGAAAACATTTTAAACCGGGATGAACTATTTGCAAGAGTCGATAAAGACCTGGAATTATTGGGCGAGTTAATCGAGATTTTTTTAGAAGATTACCCGGGGTTAATGGTCGAAATTGAGGCCGCCGTCAGGGAAAAAGACGCGGCAAGGTTAAGACATGCAGCGCACGCGCTAAAGGGGTCCGTCGGTAATTTTTGTGCCAGGGGCGCAATTGAAGCGTCAAACAAAATGGAAATTAGCGGGGCGAATGAAGATTTTTCCACCGTTCAAGGCGATTATCAAACGCTGGTAAGTGAAATGGAAAATGTAAAAAATGCGTTGCAATTACTTTCACAAGAATGTGCATGACAGCTTTATCGGGGCGGCATTGCCGGCCGCCCCCGTAGAAAAAATTTTATCTTGACAGACCTGCCATCAAACTTTATATTTACCAGCTTTAAAATAACAAGAACGAATTGTTGAGGTTACTCATTATGTATGCAATTGTGAAAATTGCCGGAAAGCAATTTCGAGTCGAAAAGGATATGAAAGTGAAAGTGCCTTTGCTGCATAGCAAGGTTGGTGAAAACGTTTCATTTGACCAGGTGCTGTTGCTGGACGCGGACGGAGAGGTCAAAGTCGGTCAGCCGGTTGTTAAAGACGCAAAAGTCGATGCGAAAGTGATTGAGCACGGACGCGATAAAAAGGTGATCGTTTTTAAAAAGAAACGCCGTAAAGGTTACCAGGTAAAGAACGGCCATCGCCAACAATTCACCAAAATTCACATCGAAAACATTACAGCTTAAGGGAGGTAATCATGGCTCATAAAAAAGGCGTCGGTAGTTCTCGCAATGGTCGCGATAGTGAAGCCAAGCGGCTGGGTGTAAAAGCTTATGGCGGCGAATATGTTACCGCCGGCAGCATAATTCTCCGTCAGCGCGGCACCAAATGGCATCCCGGCGAAAACGTCAAACGCGCCGGTGACGACTCCTTGTTCGCATTGATTGACGGGCACGTCAAATTTGAACGCAAAGGGAAAAAACGCACCAGTGTGAGTGTTTATCCAAAATCGTAAACAGCCTTATTTATAAATAATTTTAAAAGGGGAATCTGCTTTAAAGATTCCCCTTTTTTTATGGTTATTACCCGCCTGATATCGTAAATTTCCCCGATGGCTTGCATAACAAAAATTAGTTTTTGATGCTTCAGTAAATGATTTTCGCTCTAAGTTAATAAAAAACCTATAAGGAGGTTGATATGCCTAAGTTGACTTATTTGGGACATTCCGCTTTTTTGATTGAAGGCCAAAGCACGTCGATTGTCATTGATCCTTTTTTACGCGGGAATCCGCTGGCGAAAGCCGCGCCGGAGGATCTCACGGTCGATTTCGTGCTGCTAACGCACGGGCACGGCGACCACGTCGGCGACGCGGTTGAGATCGCCAAAAATAATGACGCCACGATTGTCGCTGTTTATGAACTGGCGAATTACTGTCAAAGCCAGGGCGCCAAGGTACATCCCATGCACATTGGCGGTGCGTACAAATTTCCGTTTGGGCGTGTAAAATACACCATTGCGCATCATGGCTCATCCACGCCTGACGGCGCGTACATGGGGCAGCCCGGCGGAATATTGGTGACAATGGACGGCAAAACGCTCTACCACGCCGGCGATACGGCGCTTTTTTATGACATGAAACTGATTGGCGAGATGAACGAATTGGACGTCGCCATCTTGCCCATCGGCGACAATTTCACCATGGGCATTGACGACGCCGTGAAAGCAGCCGGGTTTTTGCAAGCGGGGCGTTATGTGCCGATGCACTACGACACCTTCGACGTCATCAAAGCAGATCCCAACGCGTTTGTCGAAAAACTCGCCGCCCACGGGCAGAAGGGGCAAGTGATGGCCGTAAATGGCGCGCTTACCTATTGACCCAATTTTTTCAGTGATCGAATGGGCGAATTGGCGGCCAGGCTTGCCGATTCGCCCGTTTTAGCATTCGCCGCTTTTCCAATATGAAATCAACAGTGAATTATTAAACGTTTTGCAAAATATCAGAAGTTGAAAGTATATTGGACGTTTGTGATCTGATGTTACGCGCTGCAACCCAAAAGGGCTTCACAAAGTGATCTTTGTGGGAAATCCCTTTGAGGTTTTCAGGTATTTCATTACGCCCCCCTGAGGGGCGGGGCTAATAGCGTCAAATAAAACAATGTGTTATCCCCACGATTGATCGTGGGGTTGCAAGGATGCTAAAAACCTTTTATAGCGCTTCTAAGGGCTTACAAACAAAAAGCGCGTAAAATCAGTTATGATGATCCGGAAATAAAAACAAGCGCTGACGACTCACGCCATGGCCAACTCAAAAAAATCACAGCAGCCGGCAATCGAAGAAGATCGCATCACCGGGAAAATTTACGACAACCGGATGTTGAAACGATTGCTTCGCTACGGAAAGCCGTATTTAAAATTAATCGTCATTGCCGTGTTGATGATCATCGTGGCTGCCGGCATGGAAACGCTGGGGCCGTTTTTGATCCAAATCGCGGTAGATGATTACATCACGCCCGGCAATTATTCGGGGTTGATCAACATCGTTGCCATTTATATCGGCGTGTTGTTCGGCATTTTCCTGATTCGCTATTTTCAAATATTATTGACCCAATATGTCGGGCAAAAAATCATCTACGATCTGCGAAACGAAATTTTCACCCATCTTCAACAGCTCCATCAACAATATTTTGATCGCAATCCGGTGGGACGACTGATGACCCGCGTCACCTCTGATGTTGAATCGCTTAACCAAATGTTTACGCAGGGCTTAGTGATGATTTTTGGCGACATTTTTTTGATCACCGGCATCGTTGTGATGATGGTTTCCATTCACTTGGAACTGGCTTTGTGGACGTTTTCCATCGTGCCGCTGCTGTTCATCGTTTCCTTTATTTTCCGCCGAAAAGTGCGTTCAGCCTACAGCCAGATTCGTTTCTTTTTGGCGAGGATCAATTCGTTTTTACAAGAGCGGATTTCCGGGATGAGCATTGTGCAGCTTTTCAATCGCGAATGGGAGGATTTTCGGCAATTCAAAAAAATCAATTGGGATCATACCGAAGCATTCATCAAAACCATTTTTTATTACGCGATTTTTTATCCAGCCGTGGAAATTATCAGCGCCGCGGCATTAGCAATGATCATTTTTCGCGGCGGCATGCTCATCGAAAGCAATTTCGCAACCGTTGGCGTTTTAATTGCTTTTATTCAATATGCCAAAATGTTTTTTCGTCCGATCAGCGATCTTTCGGAAAAATACAATATTTTACAGGGCGCATTAGCATCTTCCGAACGCATCTTCAAATTATTAGACACCCGTCCGGAAATCGTTTCGCCAGGCAACGGCTACGCACCGAAAATATTGAACGGCGAAATTGCATTTCAAAACGTAACATTTGCCTATGACCAGGAGCATGTTTTAAAAGACATCAATTTAACAATTCCGGCGGGAAAGCGAGTTGCGTTAGTGGGTCACACCGGTTCCGGGAAAACCACCGCCATCCGGCTGATCGGGCGATTTTATGATGTGGGGCAAGGACAAATAACCGTGGATGGCGTTGATGTGCGCGAATGGGATATTCACTCGCTGCGAAAACGCATCGCGATTGTCTTACAGGATGTGTTTTTATTTTCAGGCACCATTATGGAAAATATTCGCATGGGCCGAACCGATATTTCAGCGCAACAGGTCATCGAAGCGGCAACGTTGGTGAACGCGCACCCATTTATTGAAAAATTGCCGGAGGCGTATCATTTTCAGATCAAGGAACGGGGCAGCAATTTATCAGTGGGGCAAAAACAATTGTTGAGCCTTGCCCGGGCATTGGTGATCGATCCGGATATTTTATTACTGGATGAAGCAACCTCGAATATCGATAGCGAATCCGAATCGCTGATCCAAAAAGCGCTGGAGGTTGTTTTAAAAAATCGTACGGCCATCGTTATTGCCCATCGTTTATCAACCATCCAAAACATGGATCAAATTGTGGTGATGCACAAAGGGTGCCTTAGGGAGCAGGGTACGCACCAGGAATTATTGAAGAAGCGCGGCTTATATTACAAGCTCTATCGCCTTCAATACAGCGATCGCCGCCAGGGCGAATCGTCAATTCCAAATGCGTTCAGAATTGCGGAATAATTAATTACATTGCATCCGGCGGCGAAAGATGATTTTTTTTTTTCAACATTGAAGACAAAATCAATCAAATTTTTGTTGACTACTTTTACAGTGATTGTTAAATTCTCCCCTCAATAGCTTTGGAGGCTAAGAATTTGTCTGAACGGTATCAAAAAACATTTATTTCCGCGCGACATTTTTTAGAAAGTTGGGATAAGGAAATTTACGAAGTTACCCATCTCGATTATTTTATTTTCCTGCTTGTCAATCACATCGGCAACCAGCTTGAAAAGCGGTTCTTTATTCGGGATCGCAAACATTCGCCATTGTATCTTTCCTTTGAAAGCCTTGGATCGCTCTGTTTTCATATCGGCGATAGCTTTGAGTTCTTTTTAGAGGATGATGACGATTTTTTTCAGCGGGCTGATGTTGCACCCAATCAGCAGATTCACCGGCAGGAAAATGAAGAAGAACTGATGCGGAGGCGTGTCAACCGATTGCGCGTGCTTTTGCAAAGAGAAAATCTCATCGACCAACGAATGCGTTACAGTCTTTCCCAAAATGTCGTTTTAGACACAATTATCCAATTTTATTATGAAGAAATCGGTATCGAGTTTGACGAGAATGATATGGAAATTCTCGAATTAACCGAGTTTGTCGTGGAGGATATTCTCGGTTTCATCCATTCCGAAGGGCAATCATTATTGCAACACCCGGAAGAATCGGCAATCGATTATTTTGAACAGCTCTTAAAATCAGATGATGATTATGAAGAACAAGCCGACTGGAATCTGCCGGATGCCGAGTTTTTTGGCCACGAAGTAGATTGGACGCCATTTAATCCATACTTTGAAGATATTTCGCAGATTACTCAAAAATTTGTCGAAGACCGCAGTTGTAATCCTGCTGAATCTGCCGGTTGCATTGCTTGTGACATTGAGCTTTTTGAAAAATATCTCACTGAATATGTTGGAATTTCGAATATTTATGACATTAGTAAAGAACATCTATTGGAATTTCTCTCGGTTTGGTTAGTGCAAGCGTTTGCCCAGGAAAAAGAACCGCATTATAGCAGTATTTACCAATCAATGGCCCGTTTCGTTACCTGGTTGGCAAATAATTATCAAATTGACCACAAACGCAGTTTTTTGCGCTACTATGACAACGTAAAAACCGAAATACCCAGGGTGCTGCGTTCATTGAATCGCTACCTGGATGAATACGATCTCTTTCAGGTTTTATTGCTGCGGGAAGACTGCGACAGTAACCAGGTTAGCGGTTTCTTTGAAATCGATAAACTGCATAGCCGATTTAGTAAAAGGCTTGATTTGATCAATTTGCAATTGTTCGGAAAAGTTGATAATGTTATTTTAAATTCATCAATTTTTCCCCAGTTAAAAAAAGGGGATATACTTCAGGCAACCCTGATCGAGCGGAATGATATTTGGGAAATATTGGAAATTCATTATATTTATCCAAAAGCTGCCAAGCCTTTTGTTCATTGATCGTTAAAGATTAACTGATGCAATACGGTATTTTTTTGCCGCGTTTCTAAAAAAAATAATAAATCTATATTTTAAAATATATTTAATTTAAGTTTCCAATAAACAATGTTTTACAGTTTTACTGCCAAAAATTTTTGATAAAAAAGTTTCAGCACCGGACACTTTTTGAAGTTTCTCATTAACCCCCAACTTCAGTTGGGGGAAATGGCAAATTCACTCAAAAAGAGAACCGTTTCAACGGTTTCAGGAGTTGGAAAGCGGGTCAAAACCGTTGAAACGGTTCATTAAAATGCCGTTTTCCTCAAATCACCGCCCCGGCGTTCCGGGGCGGTGTTAATGAAAAGTGTCCGGTACTGAAAAAAAAGTCTTGCTTTTTATCTCAAAAAAATGTATTTTTTATCTGGCGACGGGGTCTCTCCTTAGAAACCTCCCTCCTAAATAACTTTTTTAATATGCTCCGTCGCCTCAAATTTTGCAGAAGGGGACATTATCCGAATATTTCGATAATGTCCCTTTTTTTTGTCCATCAATGCACATCCGTATATGGGGAAAAATATGACTTCGGGTTTTGACTATTTAATACATCTTTGGGATTGGAAAAAATTCAGCAATGCCCTATTGATATTATCTTCATACTTTCTCTCACGACTTACCCGGCGATATTACGTTTGGGGCAAACCTTACACATTCATTATTGAACCCACCGCAATTTGTAACTTACGCTGTCCGCAATGCCCGGTCGGTTTAAAAACACTGCTCCGCCCACAGGACAATATGTCTTTTGCAGATTACAAAAAGGTCATTGACGAAATTGCCGAATACACCTGGGTCTTGCTTTTGTATTTCCAGGGCGAGTCTTTTATTAATCCGGACATCCTCCGGATGATCGATTATGCATACGAGAAAAAAATTTTTACGGTGATCAGCACGAACGGCACGCGGTTGGCAAATCCACAATTTGCGCGCGATTTGGCCGCCAGCAAGCTGGGCAGGTTGATCCTTTCTGTGGATGGCGCAACCGAGGAAACCTACAAAATTTATCGCCAGGCCGGACATTTCCATCGTGTGGTGCGGGGAATTCGTCAGTTTATGGAAGCGCGCAAGCAATTGGGGAAAAAATTTCCGCGGGCGGATCTGCAATTTATTGTAATGCGGCATAATGAGCACGAAATGGCCGATATCAAAAGGCTGGGAGGGGAGTTGGGGGTTGACCGGGTTATCTTCAAATCGCCGCAAATATATGACTTTGAAAATGCGGAAACCACCCTGCCCCTGAATCCAAAATACCGCCGTTATGAAAGAAATAATGGCGGCTTTCGTTTAAAAGGATCGTATTCCGGTTACTGCAAAAAAATTTGGTACGGCTCGGCAATGACATGGGATAAAAAAGTGATCCCGTGCTGTTTCGACAAAGACGCAGAGTTTCAATTAGGCGACTTAAACAAAGACAGTTTTTCGGAAGTCTGGTCCGGCGATCATTACCAACAGTTTCGCAAATTGGTCGTGAAAAATCGCGATAGCCTGGAAATGTGCCGGAATTGCACCGAAGGGCTGCGGATTTTCTTCAAAAAATAAAAAGACTTCCACAGAAATGATAACCCGTGGAAGTCTTTTGTTAGAATCAGGCGGTGTTATTTCAATAAAATCATTTTCTTAACCTGGCTGATTCTTTGATTTCGGCCGTCCAGCGTTTGGGCGTCCAACCGGTAAAAATAGACGCCGGAAGGAATTGCGTCGGCCGTCCATTGGATTTGATAATTATTTGCCGCTTGCACGCCATCGACAAGCGTGGCGATTTGCTGACCGGTAATGTTGTAAATTGTCAGCGAAACGCGGCTGACTTGCGGGATTGAATAGCGAATAACCGTGCTTGGGTTAAAAGGATTCGGATAGTTCTGGGCAAGTTCAAAACCGGCGGGCACGCTTGTTTCGATCGGTTCGCCGATGCCGGTGGGATTTTCGAAAAAATGCCCGTATAATCCCGTGCCCGTGCCGACCAATAAATCATCCCAAAACAGAACATTTATGTCCGTGCCAACGGGATAAGAAAATCCCAGCACCCAATTACTGCTTCCGTCAAAATAATAAATGTTCGATTCAACCGCGATAAAGGGCGTTTCGTTGCCGGAAGGATCTTCGCCGATCGTCAGTGACGGAACGCGGCCGTTGGGCGGCAGCGAGGCGGAGGGCATGTCTTCCCAGTGGGTTGAATCGGCATATTTGACGTAAACGCGCGGTTCAAAAGTTGACCCCTTTTGCCCGGCGGCGAAAACATCGCCGTTTGAATTGACCGCCACATCCCATGCGCCAAAGTTGGTGATATTTGTGCCGGTGGAACCGATCATGTCATTGCTGAAGCTCATCGACGCGGTGGTGGAATCGTAAGTAATTGTTTTCACGCCGTACGATGAACTGGTGCCGTTGCTGGCATATTCGCAGGCCACATAAATGGTTGAAGTGCCGTCATGGTGATCGACAATTTCAAAATCCCGGACTTCGGTATTGTATGGCTCGGTATCCAGCCGGGTCCAGCTTGCCCCGCCGTCCGTGCTGTAAAAAATGCCGCCCTTGGCGTTGACATCCGGTGAATTGACGCCGACAAAAACGAGTTTTGGATCGTTGGGGTGAATTTTGATCGAGGAAATAAAACTCCAGAATGTGAAACCCCAGGCCGGATCCTGCGCGTCAAAAATACGGCTCCAGGTATTGCCGCCGTCGCTGGTTTTGTAAACGCGCACGTTGCCGGCATAAGCGGTATTACCTGTGGTGTCGGATTTGTCCATGGCGATTGAATAATACGGCGATCCGTCTCCATTGGGAAACATAATCGTCCAGGTTTCCGAGGGCGTGCCGTAATCAACGACGTGGCGAATCCCCGATTTTGAGGATGACCAGGCCGTGGATTTGCCGTCGTTCATGTCAAAATCGCTAACCTGCACGGCTTCCACGCCTTCATCGATTTCAAAAGTGGTTTCGCCGCGGGTATCGCTTGCGCCAATGCCCTGGTCGGTGGTCATATAAATGACATGGTTGTTGTTCGGATCAGCGGCAACCGGCCCGTCATTGGGATGTGTTTCCGATCCCATCCAGCCGATGGAGGTCCAATTCATGCGGCCTTCGCCTTTGTTGCTGTTCATCGCCGCGCCAAAAAAAACGGAATAGTTTGCGCTATCACCGGCGCAGGTGATGCCCGGGCCGGCGGTTCCGGAAAACGGCACGCTCACGGTATCCCAGGCGGCGCCGTTATCATCTGTGTAGGCGATTAATTTATGATGATTTGGCTCCACGCCGGTCACGCCGCCGAGGAAAAGCCGCCCGTCCGGGCCGATTCCGAAGGCGCGATAATGATCCAGGGTATCCAGCGTGGCGATGTCAACGAGTGAAAATGTGGTGCTATCGGTTAAGACTTTGTACTCATCGGCGGAATAGAGAATTGCCGGCGTCGCATCTTCCTTAAAAATGTATAAGCGGTTATTTCCCGGGTTTACCCGGATGCTTATCGTTGATGGGCCCTGGTTCGGGCCGGGTATAAACGGACTAATAATGGACGCCGGGCTGTTCGTGCTTTCGGTAAAAACACCGCCTGGATCAATCGTTCCGAAAAACATTTTCAGATCGCCGCTATCTTCTTTAATATAAAAGAGATGATCGTCATAAATTTCCAACGAAAACACACCCTCCGCCAATGTGGTCAGGCTGCCGGGCGTTGGCGATGTGCAATATAAATTGCCCTGGAAAAGAAAGAACACCCACCCGGATGCGTCGTCGCCGGCCAGCATTTGGATGTCCTTGCCGAAACCGTCATTGGTGTCGGCGTCGGCAATCACTTGAAAATTGCTGAACGTCGGCGGGGTGGTGGAATGATCCACATCCGCGTAAAACATCGAATTGGCGCTCTCCGTCGAAATGAAAATCCGAGTGGTCGTCGCTGATAATGCAACCGCGTCAATGGCTTTAATTCTCCCGCCATAAACTTCTTCCACCTGGGGAAGCCCTAACTGGGCAAACGCAGGCAACGCGAAAAAGAGCGAAATGAGGGTGAGTAAACTGAACGAAATCCGTAACTTCATAAAACCTCCCTGTTTTAATTCGTTTAGAGTTTTTGAGAAACATCGTTCTCGATTTGAAAAATATTCGTCTGTTGAATTTATAACTTTAGTCCGCGGGCAAAAATATGTAATTACGTGCGATAGCGTTTATCCGCGCCAGATATTCTCGCACCGCGGTTGCCGCGCAGAGCAATGCAACCGGCCTGGAAAAAAGCCTTTTGATTAAATTGTGCGCGATTTGTAACAATCATATCGATTCTGTTTCAACTGTGTAACTTTCCTTTGCAAAAAGACGTAAGTCATTTGTATTTTAATCCGGAAGTTGTTTCGGAATGCGATAAAGAATGGATGATCTATTATTGAGGCGTTTATGAGGGATTTTTTGATCTTGTGCTGTTCACTTTTGATGGCGGCGGCGTTGCCGGCACAAGAAAAGAAGCAGTTGGAATTTTCCGATCTTGATTTTGAGAACATTTACTATGGCGGATTCGAGTTGGCCGCTGAAAAAGCAATTTACATCAATGCGGTCGGTGCGGGTTTTGACAAAAAAAAGACGCGCTATCAAAACCGCTTTTATGATCCCTTTAATATGTTCATTTACGGTTGGATTATCGACGCCAACACGCGTGAACTAAAATGGCGGATGACCATTGGAAATACCAAGGAAACCGGCGATGACAAAATGCTTCGCAAATTTTCCGGCGATGTTGATTTGCCGCCCGGTCGCTACGAGACTTACTTTTACGCACGAAAGCCTTACCAGATTTACATCAAAGATAACGGATTTCCCAGCATTGGAAATATCTTGAGAAGATTTTTTCGCGGTGAAGCGTCTGATGACGACCTGCTTGACGAATGCTTTTTTACAATCACGGATGTTGATAAAGTTTTCAACGCCGATGATGTGCGACAATACCGGCAAAACATCCGGGCAAGTGCGGTTGTGTCAATTAACGATATAACGAATTCCGATTTTCGAGAAGAGCGGTTTCGCCTGTTAAAGCCGGGGGAATTCCGGGTTTACGCCCTTGGCGAAGCGACCGAGGATGGCGTCTTTGATTACGGTTGGATCAGCCGCGAAGATAATGGAAAAACCATTTGGGAGATGCGCGATGAAAATAGCACCGGCGCCGGCGGCGCCACAAAAAACCGTCTTTGGAAGACCGGGCTTTCCCTGGATCGCGGCGATTACGTCGTCCATTATGTGTCCGATGACACCCATTCTCCCAACGATTGGAATGCCAACCCGCCCTACGATCCGGCATTTTGGGGGATCATGCTAAGCGGCGTTTCAGGAGACTTCGATCCTGCCAGCGTGAAACAATATCAACCCGAAAATGTGACGCCGATTCTGCGTTTGACGCGCATTGGCGATGACGCTTATGAAAAAGAGGGCTTTGAATTAGACCGGCAAAGCCGCATCCGCGTGCACGCGCTTGGCGAAGGGCGCGATGGCGAAATGTATGATTACGGCTGGATTGAAGATACAAATTCCGGGCGAAAAATATGGGAAATGGCGTATGACGACACCCGTCATGCCGGGGGCGCGCATAAAAATCGCGTGGAAGACGCCGTGCTGACCATTGCCCCCGGAAAGTATTGGGTTTATTATGTTTCCGATGGTTCACACTCGTATCGCCGCTGGAATTCACGCCCGCCGCGCCATCAAGACGAATGGGGAATAACGCTTTATCCGGCGGATGACGCGCAAAACGCGCATT
>CAYVDX010000024.1:0-13363 GCA_964450485.1 uncultured Calditrichaceae bacterium | reverse complement strand
ACCGCTGAAAGCTGACCGCTGAAAGCTGACCGCTGAAAGCTGACCGCTGAAAGCTAACCGCTGAAAGCTAACCGCTGGATAATTCCGACAATTTTCATTTACCCTTGAAAACGCGTTAATAAATACCTATATTTTCAGCCGTTTTTAATCGGGGCGTGGCGCAGCCTGGTAGCGCGCACCGTTCGGGACGGTGAGGCCGGAGGTTCAAATCCTCTCGCCCCGACAACCTTTCAGAAAAAGCCCTCTAACTTTAGAGGGCTTTTTTATTGCGCCATTCAGAATGCCGGAGCAGTTATGAAATCAGCAAAAATGACAGATCGACTTCAGTTAGTCATCGATGGCCAGGGATTGGCAATTGATGAATTAGTGAACATTGCCCGCCGGTTAAATGTGTCGGTTTCAATTGCGGAATCGGCAAAAAAACGCATGAAAAAAAGCAGGCGCTGGGTAAAAAAAGTCCAAACAAGCGGGGAACCGGTGGTGTACGGCATTAATACCGGTTTTGGATCGCAGGCAATTGTTTCCATTAATAAAGAAAAATTGCATTTGTTACAGCAAAATTTAATTATGAGCCATGCCGCCGGTACCGGCGACCCGCTGCCCATTGATGTGGCGCGCGCGGCAATGCTGCTGCGGGCAAATACGCTGGCGCGCGGTTATTCCGGCATCCGGGTTGAAGTGGTGGAAACGCTGCTGAAAATGTTAGAAAAAAATGTCATTCCCTGGATTCCCTCGCAAGGCTCGTTGGGCGCAAGCGGTGATCTGGCGCCGCTGTCCCATTTGGCAATTGTGATGTGCGATTTGGATGAGCAAAGCAACCCGGAAAACAACGGGCGCGCCTATTTTTTAGACCCGGAAAACAACGCCTGGCAGTTGACCGATGGAAAAGACGCCATGCAAAAAGCAGGCATTCCACAGATAAAATTGGAAGCAAAAGAGGGGTTGGCGCTCAATAACGGGACTCAAATTTCCACCGCCATTTTAGGATTGGCATATCACGATGCCGTGCAATTGGTGAAAATCGCGGACATCGCAATGGCAATGAGTTTGGAGGCGTTGCAGGGGATTTTTGCGGCGTTTCGCCCGGAAATTCATGAGCTGCGACCGCATCCCGGGCAAATTGCTGCGGCGGAAAATATCCGTAAATTAACGGAACACAGTCAATTGCTGGATCGAAATTTCAAGCAGGTTCAGGACGCTTACAGCCTTCGTTGTCATCCGCAAGTGTTGTCCGGCGTTCGGGATACGCTGAATTTTATTAAAAATATTGTTCAGGTGGAAATGAATTCCACTAATGATAATCCCATTATTATCCCGGAGTTAAAGGAATACAGCAAGGCGCTTTCCGGGGGAAATTTTCACGGGCAGCCCGTTGCATTTGCCGCTGATTTTCTCAGCATCGTACTTTGCGAAGTCGGCAGTATTTCCGAAAGGCGCATCTTCCGTTTGTCTGACAAACATCACAACGGCGGTCTGCCCTCGTTTTTGATCTCAAATCCGGGGCTGGAAAATGGATTGATGATTGCGCAATACACCGCCGCGTCGTTGGTTTCGGAAAATAAATCACTGGCGCACCCGGCGAGCATCGATTCGATTCCATCGTGTGAAAACCAGGAAGATCACGTCAGCATGGCGCCCATCGGCGCGCGAAAAGCCCGGCAAATTCTGAACAATGTGCAAAAAATTGTGGCCATCGAACTGATCTATGCGGCGCAGGCGCTTGATTTGATTTTAAATCGCGAGCGCCAAAAATTTGACACCCATCCTGAAAAATTGTTTGGAAAAGGAACAGATATCGCATATCGGACGGTGAGAAAATATGTCCCGTTTATGGAAAAAGATCGTCCCATTTACCTGGATATCGAGCAAGCCGTCCAACTTGTTCAGGGCGGAGAGCTTTTGAAAGCGGTGGAAGCCGGCGTGGGCGTGTTGAATTAGAAAGAATGCCCGGTAAAGTTGGGATAACATTAATATTGAACATACCAAACGACGCCCGACTGGACGGGCTGCAACCGGTTATGTATCGAACGACATTTTTTTGTAGAGAACGGTTGTGACCGTTCCGCTATAACCAAAAATTGAAGGACTAAAAAATGGAATGGATTGCTGATCCTCATGCCTGGATCGCGTTGGTTACGCTTACCACACTGGAAATCGTGCTGGGTATTGATAATATTATATTTATCACGATTTTGGTGGGCAGGCTGCCGGAAAATCAACGCAATAAAGCCAGCGTAATCGGGCTGGGTCTTGCGATGATCACCCGTATTGTTTTGTTGTTATCCATCGTCCGGATTATGAAACTGACGATGCCTTTGTTCACAATATTCGCTCACGCTTTTTCCGGCAGGGATTTGATTCTGCTGATCGGCGGGCTGTTTTTATTAGCGAAAAGCACTCACGAAATTCATCAGAGCCTCGAAGGGGTGGAAGAAAGCGCGCACGGCGGAAAAAAAACCGGTTTTTTGGCGATCATTATCCAAATCGCTTTGTTAGATGTGGTTTTTTCACTTGATTCGGTTATTACAGCGGTCGGGTTGGCGGATCAAATTGCTGTAATGATCATTGCCATTGTGATCGCCGTGGGAATAATGATGGTTTCCGCAAAGCCGATTGGTACTTATATCGAATCTCATCCCACTTTGAAAATGTTGGCATTGAGTTTTTTAATTCTCGTTGGCGTTGCATTGGTCGGCGAGGGATTTCATTTTTACATCCCCAAAGGATACATTTATTTTTCTATGGCATTTTCTGTGGGCGTGGAAATGCTTAACTTAAAGATTCGGAAACGAAAAATGCCGGCGCCGGTAAAACTTCGGAAAAATATTCCGTAGCGTAACGCATTTACTTTGCAAGGTTAAAAACGTGAATTTTCATTTCATGTGCTTTGGGGTTTGAGTGTTTCGATATTAAAGTAAAAACAACACTTTAGCTCCGAAAATTTTAACACTCTGTTTCTTGCAAACAGTAAAATTTTTGCCCGTGCACAGTAATAAAAACGAAACACGATAGGAAACTTTAACATGTCAGTAGAAACAATATTACACCCCGGTTTTAACGAATTTGGGTTGTCGAAGCCGGTGCTGAGCGCCTTGAACGATGTTGGTTATGAAGTACCTTCACCGATTCAGGCCCGAATGATTCCACATGTTTTAGCGGGAAAAGACGTCATTGGTCAGGCGCAAACCGGCACTGGCAAGACAGCTGCTTTTGCACTGCCGTTATTATCAAACCTTGATATTCGAAAGCATGAACCGCAGGTGTTGGTGCTAACCCCGACCCGTGAGTTGGCCATTCAGGTTGCCGAGGCTTTTCAGCGCTATGCGGCGCACATGCAAGGTTTCCGGGTAATGCCTATTTATGGCGGCCAGGCGTACGGCGTGCAGCTAAAGCAATTAAAACGCGGCGTTCATGTTGTCGTGGGTACACCCGGGAGGGTCATGGATCACATGCGGCGGGGAACGCTAAAATTGAAAACATTAACCTGCCTGGTGCTTGATGAAGCCGACGAAATGCTGAGAATGGGATTTATTGATGACGTGGAATGGATTCTGGAACAAACCCCGGATGAGCGTCAAATTGCGCTGTTTTCCGCCACAATACCGGATGCCATTCGCGGAATCGCTAAAAAATATTTGAATGACCCGGTTGCAATTACCATCAAAGTTAAGACAACCACCGCCGACACCATCAACCACCGTTATTGGATGGTGAGCGGGTATCACAAATTGGATGCGCTGACCCGAATACTGGAGGCGGAACCGTTTGACGGTATAATTATTTTTGTGCGGACAAAAGTTTCTACCGTGGAATTGGCCACAAAACTCGAAGCAAGAGGATATGCGGCGGCGCCTTTAAATGGCGATATTGCTCAAAATCGCAGGGAACAAACGATCGATCAACTGAAGGCGGGAAAGCTCGACATTATCGTTGCCACGGATGTTGCAGCCCGGGGGTTAGATGTCGAACGCATTAGTCATGTTATCAATTATGATATTCCGTATGATACGGAATCCTATGTCCACCGGGTCGGTCGCACCGGTCGCGCCGGGCGCAGCGGAGAGGCAATTTTGTTTGTCGCACCCCGGGAAAGAAGGATGCTTTACGCTATTGAGCGCGCCACAAAGCAAAAAATTAAAATGATGGAATTGCCCTCTACCGAAGCAATCAATGATCAGCGAATCGCCCGTTTTAAACAACGTATTACAGATGTGATGGCTGTGGAAGATTTAGGATTTTATTACCAATTGGTCGAGCAATACCGGCAGGAACACAACGTCCCGGCGGTAGAGATTGCCGCTGCTTTAGCAAAGTTGGTACAAGGCGATGAGCCGATGTTGCTGCAAAGCAAACCGGAAAAACCCCGCCGTTCATTTGAGAATAAGTATCAAAAGAAGAAGCCTTCATCCCGACGGCGTTCATCGCACGCGGCTGAAGCAGGAATGAAAAGCTACCGTATCGAAGTTGGAAAAGTGCACGGCGCAAAGCCGGGGAATATTGTCGGCGCTATTGCGAATGAAGTCGGGCTTGACAGCAGTTATATCGGCAGGATTCAACTTTTTGACGACTTTAGCATTGTTGATCTGCCGGACGACATGCCCCGGGAAATTTTACGCATTCTTAAAAAGGTTTGGGTTGCCGGGCAACAATTAAATATCTCCGAGGTAAAGAGTTTTGACAGACCTTTTAAAGGCGGCCGGAAAAATTTTGTAAAACCGAAATCCCGGAAAGTTCGGGATAGCCGCTCAAAAAAACGTCCTAAAAAGAAGTAAGTAAGAAGCCGTTTGGATAGGCTTTCAGCATTTGTCTGAAAAAGATGTCTTTATTCGTGAAATGTTGCTTTAGCTTCGCTGTTTGATATGTTCTTTTTGTAATAATGGGTGAAACGCTAAAACATCAAAACTTCCTTCCAATTTGTTTTCAGGCGTTTTGATTGTAAATTATTGTTCGTAAAAAGAAAAGATGAGAAAATTGATTCAATGGCGCAAAAAGTTGCATTTTATACATTTGGCTGTCGATTAAATCAAGCGGAAACAGCAATCATTCACCAGGGATTTGAGCAGGGCGATTACCAGATCGTCGATTATCACGATTCGCCGGATGTGCTTGTCATTAATACCTGCACAGTAACCGAAAACGGGGATGCACGCACCCATAAATTGCTCAACAAAGTGCGCAGGCTCAATCCCGATGTGCAAGTTGCCCTGATTGGCTGTCAGGCGCAGGTTCAAAAAGAGAAACTGTTGAATTTACCCAATGTCCGATGGGTTGTGGGAAATGAGCGCAAAATTGAGCTTGCGAAAATTTTACGGGAAACCGCCGCTGACGCCCCGCCGCAATTGATTACCCCGACCATTCAGCGAAAAAGCTTTACCATCCCCTTTGTGGGTTTCGATCAGCAACATACCCGTGCGAATTTGAAAATCCAGGACGGCTGCGACTTTTTCTGCACATTTTGTGAGATTCCCTTTGCCCGCGGCCGCGCCCGCAGCCGTGAATTTGACGATATTTTGAAGGAAGCGCGTCAACTCACCGCTGCCGGACATCACGAGCTGATCATCACCGGCATCAATATCGGCACATACAATTTCCAGGGCAAAAATTTAGCGGATGTGCTCAATGCCCTGGCGGAGATCGATGATTTGTGGCGCATCCGCATCGCATCTATTGAGCCGACCACAATTGCCGATGAAGTTGTTCAAAAAATCGCTGAAAGTGGCAAACTCTGCCGTTTTATGCATATTCCCATCCAGGCGGCGACGGATGAAATTTTAAAAGCGATGCAGCGGAAATACTCGCTTGAGACGTTCGTGGATTTTCTGCGCAACGTCCATCGCATCAACCCGGACGCCTGCCTGGGAACGGACGTGATCGTCGGTTTTCCCGGTGAAACGGATGAACTGTTTGAGCAAGGATATCAATTATTGCTGGAATTGCCGTTCGCCTATTTTCACGTATTCAGCTATTCCGACCGCGATCACGCCAGGAGCAGCAAATATCCCGACGCCATCAAAGTGCCGCGGGAAAAAATTACCGAACGCAGCCGACGCTTGCGGGAATTAAGCCAGCGGAAACGCCGCGTCTATCAGCAAAAATTCTTGGGAAAAACGGAAAATGTGTTGTTCGAGCATCAAAAAAATGGCTGGTGGAGCGGGTTGACGGACACGTATATTCGCGTAAAAGTGCAGTCGCCGCTCAATTTAAAGAACAAATTATTACCCGTCCGGCTTGAACGGACGGATGAACAGGGAATGATCGGCGCGTTGCGGTAAACAGTTGCATTTGCATTCAAAAAAAGCCCGGATATTATCGTTATCCGGGCTTTTCTGATTTAAAAGCAGGATTACATTTATTTCAGTTTATTTGATATCGCCAATCAATTTGTTTTGAATGGGTTTTGCAAAAAGGAGGAATACCAACCCGGCAACAGCGACGATGGTGGCCACATTCGTGAACAGTTCCGTGATTGGCAGGCTGCCGAATTGCCCGGCAACCAAACCGGCGATCAGGTTACCAAGAGCCGCGCCCATAAACCAGGTGCCCATCATTTGCCCGACTAACGGTTTTGGCGAAAGTTTGGTGACCGAGCTTAACCCGACCGGGCTTAAGCACAATTCGCCGATGGTGTGCAGGTAGTAGGTAACAACCAGCCACATTGGGCTGACGCCCGGGCCGCCATGGCTGGTATATGAAGCGCCCCAAGCCAGAACAAAAAAACCGGAGCCAAGCAGCAGCAAACCCAAGCCGAACTTTGTGGGAATCGAGGGATTGTGTTTCCCCAGCCAGACCCACAATGAGCCCATAATCGGCGCCATAATGATGATAAACAACGCATTTACAGATTGCAGCCAACTCGCAGGCATTTCCCAACCGAACATTACCCGGTCGGTTAGCTGTTTGGCAAATAAATTCATTGACGAGCCCGCTTGTTCAAACCCGGACCAAAAAATTGCCGCGCCGATAAATAAAAGGGCAATCACAAAAACTCTTTTTTTCTCCTGAGATTCAAGATGCGTAAAAAAGATGATATATATAAAATATAAAAACGCTAAACTTACGATAATCACACCGGTTGCGCCGGCAAGTCCTTGCAGGGTGACGTCTAAAATACCGCTTGCATCTAAACCAAACAATATAACCGCGATGAGCAAAATTGCGCCAATGCCTTTGTACAATGATTGAATATCACTGCGATGCTGTGCCGCATCAACTTTTTGAAATTTACCGGCGTCGCCCAAGTGTTTTTGGCTTAATTTATATTGAATTAACCCGAAAACCATGCCAAAACCGGCGGCGCTAAAGCCTAAATGCCAATTAATACTTTCGCCTAAATAGCCGCAAATCAAAGGTCCGAAAAAGGCGCCCAGGTTAATGCCCATATAAAAAATGGAGAATCCGGCGTCACGTCTGGCGCCGCCCTCGGGGTACAAGCCGCCGACAATCGTGCTGACATTGGGTTTGAGCAACCCCGTGCCGATGACAATCAATATCAAGCCCATAAAAAAAGTAAACTTCATGGGTATGGCCATGCTAAAATGACCGGTCGCGATGATAATGCCGCCAATAAACACCGCTTTTTGCTGACCGATCAGACGGTCGGCAATCCACCCGCCCGGAAGGGCTAATAAATAAACCATGGCCGTATATAAACCGTAAACGGCCGCGCCGGTTTGCGCGTCCATTCCAAAACCGCCATTTTCAACGGTAGCAATCATAAATAAAAGTAATATACCACGCATGCCGTAGTAACTAAATCGTTCCCACATTTCGGTGAAAAACAATGTCGC
The DNA here is from genome assembly GCA_964450485.1 of uncultured Calditrichaceae bacterium. Lineage (GTDB taxonomy): Bacteria > Calditrichota > Calditrichia > RBG-13-44-9 > J075 > JACKAQ01. The sequence continues at coordinate 5,576 of CAYVDX010000024.1, read as the reverse complement.
GAGTCCGCGGGGGTGTGATCCGAACATAGCGCCTCCTTGTTAAAGTGATAAATTAATGTGACTTTCTAAATTTGTAATCATTCGAGGTACAAAAAGCGGCGGCTGATAACTGCATTTAAAACTTGAAAATATACTGATTAACCATATTTTTTCAAAACCGAAAAGCAGAAAATCGAATTTTTTATTTCTTTACATTTTTATATTAAGGCGTTGTTGTTAAATTATTATTTTGAATACGATCGACATCACAATACTTTTAAGGATAAACACATGACGCCCCTTTTTACAAATGATGCCGTGGTTTTGGGGATTTTGCTGGCAATATTAGCGATTATTTTTCAAACGTCCCAAAGCTCAAATCCATATTTTAAAAAATTCTACACGTATGTTCCTTCGCTGCTATTGTGTTACTTTGTGCCCTCAATTTTCAATTCGTTAGGCATCATTTCCGGTGATGAATCTAACCTGTACTTTGTTGCATCACGGTATTTACTGCCGGCCAGCCTGGTGCTGCTAACCATCAGCATTGATATAAATGCAATATTGCGGTTAGGCCCGAAAGCTTTGATCATGTTTTTCGCCGGAACCATCGGCATCATGTTTGGCGGCCCGCTGGCGATTATTATCGTATCAACTTTTGCGCCGGATATCGTTGGCGGCAGCGGTCCGGAAGCCGTGTGGCGGGGATTGACGACGGTCGCTGGAAGTTGGATCGGCGGCGGCGCAAACCAAACCGCCATGAAAGAAGTCTTTTCAGTCGGCGACGAACTTTTTTCCGCGATGATTACCGTGGATGTGATTGTGGCAAATATCTGGATGGCTTTTTTACTATACGGCGCGGGGATTACCGACCGCCTGGATCGCCGCTTGAAAAGTGATGTTTCCGCCATTGACGAACTTCGCCGGCGTATTGAAGAATATCGCGCAAGCATTGCCAAAATACCCACGTTGACGGATGTCACGACCGTGTTGGCCGTGGGTTTTGGCGTCACCGCCATCGCTCATTTAGGCGCGGATTCAATTGCCCCCTGGATTTCGGAACATGCGCCGGGATTAAGCAAATACAGCCTGACCTCCGGGTTTTTCTGGATCGTGGTCATTGCCACGACCGGCGGATTGATCCTTTCGTTCACCCGGGCGCGACAGTTGGAAGGCGTGGGCGCGTCACGGACAGGCAGCCTGCTGCTGTATGTGCTGGTTGCAACCATCGGCATGAAAATGGATGTTTTAGCGATTTTCGATAACCCGGGATTGTTTCTTGTCGGCGGCATTTGGATGCTATTTCACGCAATTGTGATGATGACGGTTGCAAAATTGATCAAGGCGCCATTCTTTTTCATGGCCGTGGGCAGCCAGGCAAATGTGGGCGGGGCCGCTTCCGCGCCGATTGTGGCGTCAGCGTTTCACCCGGCGCTTGCCCCGGTCGGCGTTCTGCTGGCCGTTTTGGGATACGCGCTCGGCACCTATGGGGCCTGGATCTGCGGCATTATGATGCAGGCCGTCGCGCCATAAACAACTTGGAAGCGGGAAGTGAGTAGCGCATAAAACGAGGCGTAAAGGGCGATGGGAGAACGGCGAAAGGCGATGTGAGCAATCATCGATGTTTTTGTCAAAGAACCGCCGGATTTATCCACTGGCGGAGCGCGGGTGATAAATGAACAACGATCAAAATACAATGAATGCGTTTAACGTGCCCAATCCTCCCCAAAACAGGTTGCCAGAACCCGCATTACTGATACTTTACGACGGCGTGTGTGGATTGTGTGATCGGACGGTGCAATTTTTGTTAGCCGTTGATGGAACCGCAACGTTCAAATTCGCGCCGCTGCAAAGCGAAATCGCCGCGCAGGTTTATCAACGACATTTCCGGAAAAAACCGCTGGAATTTGAAAGCATCATTTTTGTTAAAGATTACCGCACATCACGAGAAATAATTTTAGAGAAATCCGATGCAGCCATTGAAATATTGATCATTTTAGGGGGATATTGGCGTCTCCTCGGAATTGCCGGTAAATTTGTTCCACGGATGATTCGGGATCGCGTTTACGATTGGATTGCCAAAAATCGCTACCGCTGGTTCGGTAAATTTGATCAGTGCCGCCTCCCGTCGCCGGAAACGAGGGATCGGTTTTTGAATTAATCGACACTTGGATGAGAATTTGACATGCCCAAAAAACCACAATGGTATTATAAGCAATCCGCGGTGATACCGTATCGAATCAAAAATCATCACGTTGAAATTTTAATGATTACATCGCGGAGCGGCAAACACTGGATCGTTCCCAAAGGGATTATTGAACCGAATTTGTTACCCGCGGAATCAGCTGCAAAAGAGGCGTTGGAAGAAGCCGGCGTTGAGGGCGTGATTCATTCAACACCCGTTGGGAATTACAAATATCAAAAATGGGGCGATGTTTGCAAAGTGCAGGTTTTTCTGATGCGCGTGACCAAAACGCACAGTCAATGGGCTGAGAAAGAAATGCGGACGCGGCGTTGGATGTCAGTTGAAAAAGCGTGTGAACATGTCCGGGAAAAAAAGTTGCGAAAACTTGTGGCTGAATTACCGAAATTTCCTGAGCTTCGCTCCTTGCTGGACAATAAATACCCGGAGTTTCAAAAGGGCAAATTTGTGATCAGCAGCGATCCCGAGCGGCTTGATTTTGAGATGATTTTCGGTTACTTAACACGTGCGTACTGGTCCGTGGGAATTCCAAAAGAAATCGTAATAAATGCCGCTCTAAATTCATTGTGTTTTGGCGTTTACAAAGGCGCGTCACAGGTTGGTTTTGCACGAGTAATAACGGATTTTACCTCGTTTGCATACCTGGCGGATGTGTTTATTTTGGAAAAATGGCAGGGTAGGGGGTTGGGAAAATGGCTGGTTGAATGCATCATCCATCACCCGCAATTGCAAAGTTTACGCAGATGGATGCTGGCGACCAGGGATGCGCATGGGCTGTACGCCAAATTCGGTTTTAGTCCGATCAAAAATCCGGAAAGAATGATGGAAATTCATAAACCTAAAATCTACCAAACAAGCTCATTGTAATAATTTTTTGTTACTATAAAGGGGTGTAGATTCGGTTTTAGGTAAAATATTCTCTCATTTATTTCACCCCCCGGCAAACCGGAGCCTGCCCCGGAACGCCGGGGGCAAGCTCTACGAGGTATCATTGGCAAATGATCCTAATTTTTGAAATTAAACCCCGTCGGGGTGACATATTTATAGAAAAAATGTCACTTAAACCCATTAAAACCCCGTCGGGGTGAAATAAATGAGAGAATATTTTACGTAAAACCGAATCTACACCCCTAAAAACTCCCCACCAAACACCCGAAATTCACGAAAGAATTTAAATCATTGCGATTATCCTTTATTTTAGACATACGCGAAATTTTTCTAAAAACAGCGTCGCCTGATCCTTCCGCAAGCAGAGCGGCGGCAACAGGCGGATGACATTTTTTCCGGCGGCGCCGGTGAAAATCTTGTGTTCAAAAAGCAATTTTTTCCGCAGGTCAGCGCACGGGAAATCAAGCTCGATACCGATCATTAACCCTTTTCCCCGCACTGATTTGACGTCCGGTGAAATGCTTTTTAATTGCGCCAACAGTTCCTTCCCGATTTTCCGGGCATTTTCGATGAGATGTTCCCGTGCAATCACATCCAGCACGGCAATGCCCGCCGCGCAAGCCAGGTGATTTCCGCCAAAAGTAGTGCCCAGCATGCCCGGCCGCGCTTTGAATTTTGGATGAATCAACACGCCGCCGATGGGAAATCCATTGCCCATGCCTTTGGCAATTGTGATTAAATCCGGCTGAACGCCGGAATGCTGGTGTGCAAAAAATTTACCGGAACGTCCGTACCCGGACTGTACTTCATCCAAGATCATCACGGCGGCAGTTTGATCGCAAAATTTGCGTATGTCTTGTAAAAACGCAACATCGGGTATTCGCACGCCGCCGATTCCCTGTATGCCCTCGATAATGACCGCGCAAATATCTCCGCCGTGCATCGTTTTTCTCAACGCATCGGCATCATTCAGCGGCAGAAAAACGACGTTTTCGGTTTCATTCAACGGTGCACGGATTTTTGGATTATCAGTAACGGCAACCGCTGCCGAGGTTCGCCCGTGAAAAGATTGTTGGAAAGCAATGATTTTATTTCGCCCATTGAAAAAAGACGCTAATTTCAACGCATTTTCATTCGCTTCCGCACCGGAATTAACCAAAAAAAGCTGGTAATCCGCGCAGCCGCTCAGCGAACCAAGCTTTTCCGCCAATTCCTGCTGAATGGGCATCCGCACGGCGTTGGAGTAAAACCCGAGCTGCTGTAGTTGTTCGGTAATTTTTTGAACATACCGGGGATGGCTGTGCCCAATGGAAACAACCGCGTGTCCACCGTATAAATCGAGGTAGCGGTTGCCGTAGCGATCCCAAATATCGCATCCTTGGCCGCGCACCGGTTCAATATCGAAGCGTGGATAAACGTCAAAAAGTTGCAAAAGTGCTCCCGATTTTAAATTCCTGTAATATTCATAATTTGGAATTTATTGAAAATTGAAACTGGAAATTTGGATGACGGCTTCTTTAACACTTTGCCAAAAAAATGATAAAGCAGGTCACAAAATTGGAACCATCTGCAAAACGGTTAAATGTCCAGATCTTTTTTGCGACTGTTCCCGTTTTTTGAACGATATTCGATACAATAGCACTCAACGTGTTAAAGTAGGATGAACAACTTATGTATATTTTCAGCACAAGTCTTATTTCCCATCAACTCAACACAAACTGTAAGCCATGTTGTGAAAAACAAGCGACAGACCCAAATTTCCATTTTCAAATATCAATCGTCATTTCAAAACGCCGCGGGCTTGAGCCGCAGCCCCGCGGTTTCATCAAGCCCGAACACCAGGTTCATATTCTGCACCGCCTGCCCGGACGCGCCTTTGATCAAGTTGTCTATGATGCTGATAATCAGCAGCGTATCGTCATGTTTGATCAGGTGCAAAATGTTATTGTTTGTATTCACGACCTGTTTCAAATTGGGATTTTGCGGCGAAATGCGCACAAAGGGATGCGGTGCATAATAATCCTTAAACAGCGCTTTTGCCTCGGTTTCGTCCAACTCGCATTTCATGTAAATAGACGCAAATATACCGCGGGTGAAATCGCCGCGATACGGAATAAAATTGATCCGCTTTTTAAACGACGGCTGCAAGCTTCGCAAGCTCTGGCGAATTTCCTTTAAGTGCTGATGTTCAAACGGCTGATACACGGAAATATTGTTGTTCCGCCAGCTAAAATGCGTGGTCGGAGAGAGCGCTTGTCCTGCGCCGGTTGCGCCGGTAATGGCGTTGACGTGAATGTCCTCAATCAGTAAACCTGCCTTTGCCAACGGGAGCACTGCCAACTGAATGGCCGTGGCAAAACATCCCGGGTTGGCGATCCGCGTTGCAGCGCCGATGCGTTCGCGATTCAATTCCGGCAATCCATAAACAAATCCTTTTGAAGTATCTCGGAAATCCTGGCTTAAATCAATAATTTTCAATGATGACGGCAACGGGTTTGCCTGTAGA
>CAYVDX010000023.1:0-13476 GCA_964450485.1 uncultured Calditrichaceae bacterium | reverse complement strand
TAGATCGAAGGCATAAAGTATGTTTCATCCTTCACGGATAAATTGTAGGCAATGATACAAGGTGATACTTTTGTCAAAATGGATGGATTGTTAAATGGCTCAATGATGATATAAATAAACCGTTTAACCCGTCAGCCATACAGCCATTTATTATTCGGTCGGCATTAACAGTTTAGGCGCTTATAAATATTTTTCTGACATTTGTTGGCAAAAAAAACAGGGTATTGGGATATTGAGGGAATTGGGAAACCTGATATCCGAATTTCCAAATACCCTTCAACCAGTTTGGTTCCAGCCTGTCCCTTTGGGGGCTTGTCCGGGTTAGGACTACCCGTTTTTTTTAATTACGACATACCGTTATATCTCACGGATACTTCATAAATTTACTATCCTGCCGCAACGCTTTCCATTCATTCCAGCGAATTTTAACGGATTCAAATTCCGCCAGCTTGCGGTCGGCAAAATGCCCGCTGATGCAGGTCATCCCATCATCGCCTTCCAGGTGATACCACATGCTTTCCGTCTCGTAATCAAACAATACAAAAGTGTTTTTGTAAACCCACCCACTGGCGCTCAGGGTTAAAATTTGCCCGTCGATTTCCCGGCTGTACACGGCAGCCAATCCAACCAGCGGTCAGTAAGCCACCGCAACATAAGCGTCGCCGAACTGCTCATCCACGACTTCGTGCACGCGCATGTCTTCCAATGCGTAGGCCCGGGGATCGCCGTTAAACGCCGTGCCGATGACGATGCGCGTCCAGTCATTTGGCGGATAGCCCTGCTGTCCCTCGGAAACCAGGTTGGGATTCTGAATCGGACGAATCGATTTGGGACCCAACCCAAAATCAAATTTCTCCGGATCAAAACCGTATTCATGCACCGCATGGCTGATGTCCCAGGCTTTGCCGGTCACGTCAACGATGATAATAGTGCTTAAAGTGGTGTCCCCATTGTTATTGTCTTCCACAACCACATTGGTCCGCATGGGAATTTCAAGAATCGTATCCGTGCACGACTGCACAAAAACACCTGTTAAAATCACCGAAAGAATAAACAAATAATAATATTTCCAAAAATATTTATGCGTCATTCTGTTCACCCGTGTCCTTTGTGCTTAAATTTATGTAAAATATGTAAATAATCGCTTGACAAAAACCGTAATTTCGCAGACATTTTAACAATTTTTTTAGGATGAGATCATACAACAAAAGAGGTTGCCCGTGAAAGTGCTTCAACAACGCTTGATGATTATCGGATGTTTGCTAATATTAACCGGCCTGCTTATCGCACAACCGAAAGCTGTAAATGTTCCCCAACTTAAAATAATGCCCATTCCCAAGGAGATCAGGCAAAGTGGTGAAAAATTTCGTTTAACAGTGAATTTTTCGCTACGGGTGAACGGAAAATGCCATCCTCGTTTGTATCGCGCGGCAACCCGATTTCTACGGCGGCTTTCCGGGAGAACCGGTTTGTTTTTCCAGCAGGATTTTATTACCGCGCAAACGCCGGGAAAAAAGGGCGCATTTTTGATTCGTTGCAACCGTCCCGGTAAAGTAAAACTAAGAGAAGACGAATCCTACCAATTAACGATTACACAAGATCGAATTCAGTTGCAGGCCGAAACAGACATCGGCGCGCTGCGAGGGTTGGAAACGCTGTCTCAGCTTTTGCAGATCGATCAAAAGGGCTACTACTTCCCCACCCTGCAAATCGACGATGCGCCGCGGTTTCCCTGGCGGGGATTGTTGATCGACATCAGCCGCCATTTTATGCCGCCGGAAGTGATCAAACGAAATTTGGACGGCATGGCCGCGCTGAAAATGAACGTGCTGCACTGGCATTTGGTGGATGACCAGGGGTTTCGGGTGGAAAGCAAAACTTTTCCGAAGCTGCACGAAAAAGGCGCCGACGGCTTTTATTATACGCAACAACAAATTCGCGAAATCATTCAGTACGCTGATGATCGCGGAATCCGGGTGATGCCTGAATTTGATGTGCCTGCTCACGCCACAAGCTGGCTGGTGGGTTATCCCGGATTGGGCAGCGCGCCCGGCCCTTACGCTATCGAGCGCACCTGGGGCATTCACGATCCCGTTTTGAATCCTGCCAACGAAAAGGTGTACCATTTTTTGGACAAGTTTTTTAAAGAGATGGCCGCCCTTTTCCCGGATGAATACATGCACATCGGCGGGGATGAAAACAACGGCAAACAGTGGGACGCCAACGCCGATATACAGGCGTTTATGAAAAAAAAAGACATCGCGGATAATCACGCCCTGCAAAGTTATTTTAACCGGCGGGTGTTAAAAATATTGACGAAACATCACAAAAAAATGATCGGTTGGGATGAAATTTTTCACCCGGATTTACCCAGGGACGCGGTGATCCATTCCTGGCGGGGGCAGGAATCGCTGGTGAATGCGGCCCGGCAGGGCTACCAGGCGATTCTGTCCAACGGGTATTATATCGACCTGATCCAACCGGCGTCATTTCATTATTTAAACGATCCGATTCCGCAAAATTCGCCCTTGAACGACGCCCAGAAACGCAACATTTTAGGCGGCGAAGCAACCATGTGGGCGGAAATGGTTTCGCCGGAGACCATTGATTCGCGGATTTGGCCGCGCACCGCCGCCATCGCGGAACGGCTCTGGTCGCCGCGATCCGTCAATGATGTGGATGATATGTATCGCCGATTGGCGCGGATCAGTTTTTTGCTGGAAGAACACGGTCTGACCCACATCAAAAATTACGAAATGATGCTGCGCCGCCTGACCAACAACCAGGACGTGACCGCGTTGAAAACGCTGGTGGATATCGTCGAGCCGGTGAAAATTTACACCCGCCATCGCCAGGGCGTAAAATATACCGCCACCTCTCCCCTCACCCGCGTCGTTGACGCCGCCCGCCCGGAATCGATGACCGCCCGCCGGTTTGCCCGACTGATCGATTCACTCATCGCTGACCCGAATTTTGCCAATGGCTATCAAATTTCCGATATGCTCAAAACCTGGAAACACAATCATCGCAAACTGCTGCCGGTGATCCAAACATCGCCGATTTTGCGGGAAATTGAATCATTATCCGCTGATCTGGAAACCGCGGCGGAATTCGGACTAAACGCAAAAAAATATTACACTTCCGGCGTTCTTCCCTCGGAAATGTGGATCAAACGCACTTTAAGTTTGCTGGAAAAAGCCAGGCGACCGCGCGGGCAGGTGGAATTGATGATTGTCGATCCGGTGATCAAATTGGTGAAAGCAGTTGGTGAACGAAGGGTGAAGGGTGAAGGGTGAAGGATGAAAAAAAATCGGCAGTAAAAATACTTCCAACATTTTGGTATTTCATCCGAATTTCATACATTGGCACATTAAATTAGTCAGAAGTTACCCATTAAAACCGGAGAAGAAGACATGCGTTGGAAAGGACGACGACAAAGCTCCAATATCGAAGACCGGCGGGGACGGGCGCCGAAAAGATTTGTCGGCGGCGGTATCGGAACAATTGTCATTTTAATGGTGGTGTGGCTGTTGGGCGGCAATCCCCTGGAAATGCTCAACTTGCTGCAACCCGGCGGGCAAACCGCGACTTCCAACTATCGCGAAAGCGCGCAAGATAATGAATTAGCGCAGTTTGTGGCCGTCGTGTTAGGCGATACGGAAGACGTTTGGCGGCAGCTTTTCCGCCAATCAGGGAAAAATTACCGGCTGCCGAAGCTGGTTTTATACAATGATGCGGTGAAATCCGCGTGCGGCTTTTCCAGCTCCGCGACCGGCCCTTTTTATTGCCCCGGCGATGAAAAACTCTACATCGACCTCGCTTTTTACCAGGAATTGCAAAACAAATTTAAAGCGCCGGGCGATTTTGCCATGGCCTATGTCATCGCGCACGAAGTGGGGCATCACGTGCAAAACCTGTTGGGAATCAACCGGCAGGTGATGGCGCTGCGCGGAAAATTGAGCAAAACGGAGTTTAACCGGGTGATGGTGCGATTGGAACTGCAGGCTGACTATTTTGCCGGGGTTTGGGCGCATCATGACCAGCGGCTGAACAACATTTTGGAGGAAGGCGACATCGAAGAAGCCCTGAACGCCGCCAGCGCCGTTGGCGATGATCGCATTCAAAAACGAACCCAGGGATACGTCGTGCCGGACGCCTTTACCCACGGCACTTCCGAGCAGCGACGACGCTGGTTTTACAAAGGCTTTCAAACCGGGGATATCAACGGGGGCAACACCTTTGAAGCGCGCACGCTTTGACAGGGAAACGCTGGGCGTGATGTGTGAGGCGTGATACGTAATACCTGATAGGTAAGAATTTGTTTTATCATGCCTTAAGCTAACATCTCACGCATCACGCTTCACGGGATTATGCCTGTGTTTTACAGCAACAAAAACTTTTCTTTTACACCCTTCCGCAATTACCAAAGGAGTTTATATGTCACGGCAAAATTATAAAAATCACCGCCGTTTTGTGCCCATGTTTCATTATTTCCTGGCGCTGTTAATTATTGCGACCTTCATCGGCTCGATTGTCAATCTTGTCGAATCGGTCGAAAAAAGCGCCGGGGTTTACAGCGCTTCTTTAATTGTTGCGGTGTCCGTCGCGTTAATATTTACATTTTATTATCTGCGCATCTTCGCATTAAGAGCGCAGGATCGCGCCATCCGCGCCGAAGAAAATCTCCGCTATTTTGCGAAAAACGGCAAATTGCTCGATCCCCGGTTGACGATTCGGCAAATTGTGGGACTGCGATTTGCATCCGACGGTGAATTTGAGGCATTATGCGAACGCGCGATCTCCGAAGGGTTGAGTGAGGACGACATTAAAAAAGCGATTTCCAACTGGCGGGCGGATAACGACCGGGTTTGACGCAATGAACGACGGGGGCGTCATTGCCCGGGTTTGGCAATAAATATGTCTTTTGTCACCCGCGCAAAGCTGCCGAAGATGCCCCGGCCGCCTTCGATGGGATCGATCACGTCGGGAATTTCACCGGGCGATAGCGTCGAGGGCGTAAATTGCAAATTCTGACTAATGATGAAATTGAAAATGTTGTCATCAATGGCATTGGCGGAAATGCGATTTTCCCCGAAAAAACTTACCGCGATCCAGGGCAGTTTAATGGTCAACGTTCCATCGGGATTCCGGTCGTAATTTTCTTCGTTGATGGGCGGCGATTCGTTGATACGAAAATCCTCGATGTCATCCTTTTCAGTGTCAAAAAAGTCCTTAAAAAAGGGCGTCAGGTTCTCAAAGCGGACATCCATTGCTTCCGTGGAAAAAATAAAAACGTTCTGCCGGCCCGGGGTGAAGCTGGGCGTTACCGTGATTTCCAACTGCTCGGTGGAGAGAAAAACCACGGTGTCGCCGCTTGTTTGCACAATTTTAAACGTGTCGGGAACAATCGTGTGCGAGGTGAGCACCGCGTCATCATCCGGGAAGGTAATTTCCAATGCGTATTCCCGCAGCGGCAGCACAAGATCGCTGCTATTCACTGCTTGATAAATCCCCTTTTCCCGGGGTTCACCATAACGATATTCTTTTTCCACTCCCCCACTTTCGTCCATTCGCCGCAGCTTTACAATCGCATTGCTAACCGCTTGTTCTTCAAAGACATAGCGTTCGCCAAACCCGACCGTTTTTGACAGCTTAATCTTCGGCAGCGGCTCGTGGGCAAAAAGATACGCCTCAACGACGTATTCGGGCGTAAACGTCGCCGGATCGTTGATATCGCACGAATAAAGCCAAATTGCCGCCGGCAAAAAAACAAAAAAAAGAAATCGTTTCATCGCATTCTCATTTTAAAATTTTTGTCCAGTACAGGACACGTTTGGGAAAGGTGGTCAAAAGCGGAGCTTTCCGGGAAAATAACGTTACAAAGCGGGAGCTTTGTAACGAGAAGCGCAAAAAGAAATCGTTTCATCGCATTCTCATTTTAAAATTTTTGTTCAAAAATCAACCGTGAATGAAATGTTCGGGATAATGGGCAACATGCGCACGGCGTCGCGGGTGATGGGGTTATCCTGCAAATCGTAGGAATAAAACCAGATATTTCTCCGCGAATAAAGATTGATGATCTGCAATTGCAACTCGTACTTTCCCCAGCCAAAAAAGCTGCTCCGCCGGGCAAAACCAACATCCAATCGATGATACGCCGGCAATCGCGACGCATTCAGCCTGCCCACGATAAACGGATCGCGTTCCAGCGAACCCGTGGGAAAATTGAGCGAATAATTTCCCTTCACATCCGTAAACGCCTGGCCGGTGGCATAGTTGAACACCACGGTTGCCCGCCACTTCCCGGAAAGCCGGTAATTCATCATTAGATTTACGTCGTGAATCCGGTCGTATTTCGGCGGATAATATTCATTTTCATTGTAACCCGGAAATTTTCGACGGCTGGTGCTCCAGGTATATCCCAAAAAACCGGTCATTCGCCCTTTTTTCTTTTCCAAAAAGAACTCCGCGCCATAGGCGTATCCTTTTCCAAAACGGAATAAATCGCGATATTCCAGACCGGCCGGATCCTGCACAAGCGGATCTAATTCAAACAGTTGGCGCATGGTGCGGTAGTAAATTTCAACATCAAAATGAAACGTTTCGCTCGGCCGGGTTTTGACGCCCAGCACGAATTGATCGCCCCTGGCCGGCGGCACATCGTCATCCGTGGTCAGCCAGGTGTCGAATCCGCTGAATGCTTCATTGGTAATCAGGGTTAAATATTGAAAATATCGCCCAAATGCTGCTTGAAAAAGCACATCCCGGCTGTAAATATATTCCAGCGAAGCGCGCGGCGCAAATCGCAGAAAATCGCCGCTGTTGGAGTAGCTGGCCCGAAGCCCGCCCTTCAGAATCCACTGCGCGTCCGGCCGCCACTGGTTTTCCAGATACGCCGAACTGTAATTCGCTTCCAGCCGTTTGGAAAGCGTCTCTTCGCCGTCAAAGCGGTTTTTGATCACGACTTGCATTTTGCCCGCCCAAAACCCGCTTTTTAGCTGAAATTTGCTGTTTGGAATGTATTCAAAATCGCCTTTGACGGAAAAATCATCGACCGTGTTGTCCCGCTCAAAGCGCGTGCCATTGATCGAAATTCGCGGACGGCTGAAATAATTGGATGATGTGAGCGTGAAATTAGAGAAAAGTTTTTCCGAAAACAAATGCGTCCAATTTGCGCTAAAGGTTTGATTACCGTAGTTTAAATCAAATACGGCGTCATCGGCAAAGGGAAAATCGACTTTGTCGGTGCCGCTGTAAAAGGCAAAATTGAGCCGGTTATTCGGGTTGGGATCGTAGTTGATTTTGCCATTCACGTCGTAAAAATAAAAAGCGTTCGGCACGTCATCGATGGATTTTCGTAAAATGGCAAGCACGGGTTCCAGCGTGGAACGACGCACAGCCAGCATCAGCGAACCCTTGGGGATCGGTCCTTCCAGGTTGATTCGCGACGCCAGCAATCCCAGGCTCGCACGTCCCTGGAATTCCTTGCGATTGCCGTCGCGGTTATAAATATCGATGACAGCCCCGAGCCGCCCGCCATATTCCGCCGGATAGCCGCCTTTAAAAATGCGCACATCCTTGATCGCATCCGGGTTAAAGGTTGAAAAAAAGCCGAAAAAATGGGTGGGATTATAAACCGTGGTTCGGTCGAGCAAAATCAGGGTTTGATCCGGGCTGCCCCCGCGAATGTACAAACCGCTGGAGAAATCCGAAGACGCTTTTATCCCGGGCAGCAGTTGAATCGCTCGAAATAAATCCGCTTCCAGCACGGAGGGAAGCTGCTTCACCATTGCCGGCTGCATTTCCGAGACGCCAACCGCTTTTTCTTCCTCAATCGAATAGTCTGCCTCAACGGTCACTTCCCGCCCGGCCACGGCAATGGGTTGCAGCTCGATATCAATCCGGCGTTTGTCTCCTTTTTTTAAGATAATTTCCCGGTGAAAATCCGCAAATCCCAGGTACGACGCCATGAGAATATATTTTCCCGGAGGAATATCGGTCATCGTAAAATAGCCGCTGTTGTTCGTTGTCGTGCCTAACCCGGTTCCCTCAAGATAAACGTTTGCCAAAATCAGGGTCTCACCTGATTTCGCATCCTTGACATAGCCGTTGATCGCCCCGGTTTCCTGGGCATAAAGCGCGATGTATATCAAGAGCCAAATTAGAAGCGTACCCGGCAAATGTCGGCGGCAAACCTCCAGCCGTTTGTCAGCCATCCAGCGTCCTTCCACAAAAGGGTTACTTTCGCGAATAATCTGAAAAAAGATGTAAAGTTGAACTTAAAAGGTGAGGAATTTAATAAAGAAATAACCAAATAAAAACGAAAGTTGTTTTTATTCGGACGGCATTTTTTTTATTTTCCAGCAAGCTAAAATTTGCGTTAAACACCAACAAATGAGCGAATTAACCAGTTACCGATTGTGATTAAAAATGCGGCAATAAACAATGTCATGATGTCTTTGATCTCAAAATTATCGATGAGCTTGTCCGTCAACCAAAGCAACCCGGCGTTGATCACGAAGGTAAACAAACCAAAGGTTATCAGCATCAGCGGCAGGGCCAAAAACGCTAACAGCCAGAAAAACAGGAAGTTAAAGATACTGTAAACGATGGCAACGATGATTGCTGTTGTGAAATCCTTTAAGCCAATGCCGGGTAAAAACCGGGCAATCCCAAAAATGACGCCGCTGAGCAATGCAATTTTAATAAGTGTATTCATGGTCAATTCCCATCATTTTAGCACCGACCAAATTTATGGAAAACAGACGAAAATACAAACGGGAGAAAAAATAAATTAATCGCAAAAAAAAGGGGATAAAAAAATCACTTGATTTTTTAAGTAATTGTCTTTTAATTCACATAACTTTACAAGTTAAACTTATAAAATTATTGTTTATCGAAAATTGATACCCGCCTGATCTTTTATTTTAAAACGTTCTTTTACCACATTGTTGTGGACATTTTTTACCATTAACCCGGGAGAAATGCGTATCGCTTTTAGTGTTACCAGGCATTTTTATACATATTGATATTTCCAAGTTCTTCAACAATTTAGGAGGAAGAAAAATGCAGGGTAATCCATTAAGAGAATATTTGAACGATGAGCAATTCCAGGTGTTGTGGGAAAACGGTTTTTTAAACGAACGGGCGGTGCGGGATTTTTACATCCGGCAAAAATTTTCTTTGCTCAAAAACGAAAGAAAACCAAAAGAAATTATCAATCGCCTCCAACAAGAATTTTCCTACCTTTCTCACGAAACCATCCGCAAAATTGTCTATTCCAGAGAGACTGGAATGGAAGATATTTCTTTTGGATGAACACAAAAATAGTATTTCTGAGTAAGGTATTACAACATCACTGGCGTTTTCCCCTCAGAAAGTGATCAATTTGCTCTGCCGCGTGACGGGAAGCACCCCCTTCTCCTAACGCAGCATCAATTTTTGCAAGCTTTCTTTTCACGGATCGATAGTAATCACTATCATCAAAATAGCGCGCCATCGCCTTGCCGACGGCCGAAACGGTCATGTCCTTCTGTATAAATTCCGGGATAATTTTCTCATCCGCCACAATATTAACCAATGCAATGTTATCAATTTTAATAAGCAGCCTGCCCAGCCAATAAGTGATTGGGGAAACCGCGTACAGTACAACCATCGGCGTTTGCAGATAACCGCACTCCAGTGTCGCCGTGCCGCTTGCTACCATTGCCGCATGTGAGAATTGCATCAGTTGATGCGAAACGCCGGACAAAATCGACACATCCTCGCCGCCGCAAATATCGTGATATAATTTTTCCGGTAAATTTGTGGAACGTCCAATGACGGGCAGACAGCCAAACTGCCGCCGCAATCGATGTGCAGCTTCCATCATAACCGGCAGCAGGTTCCGCACTTCCATTTCCCGAGAGCCTGGAAATAATCCAATGATGGGTTTGTCCGATGGCAGACTGTTTTCCCGGCGAAAGTCGGCTTCTGATTGCTCAATTTTAATTTGATCCACCAGCGGATGCCCGACGAATTGGGCGTTAATACCATGCTTTTTGTAAAAATCTGCCTCAAAATGAAACAAAACCAGCATTAAATCGACGTATTTTCGAACTTTTTCGACCCGTTTTTCACCCCACGCCCAAAGTTGCGGACTGATGTAATAAATGACCGGGACGTTCAATCCATGGGCCATTTTGGCAATACGCAGGTTAAAACCGGGGTAATCCACCAACATCACAGCAGCTATGCCGCAGCTTAATTCCGCCTTAATACGCTGTTGCGCTTTTCGGAAAAACAGCAAATTTCTGATAATTTCCGTGACGCCCAACACGGCCATTTGCGATATGTGATACAGCAATTCAACCCCGGCGGCTTCCATTTCATCGCCGCCAATTCCGAAGAACTCGGTTTTGGGCCGGATATGTGATATTTCACGTACCAGATCAGCCGCATGTCGATCTCCGGAGGCTTCTCCGGCAATAATTAGAATTTTTTTCATAAACCGCTTTATACCAAAAAAGCCGGGACATCGCCCGGCTTTTTTGGTAATCAGATAAAATGTTGAATTAATCTTCTAAAATTTCTTTTTCTTTGTGTGCTAATATTTTGTCAATTTTTTCGATGTAAGTATTGGTAAACTTTTGAATTTTGTCAATTGCATCATGACTGTGATCTTCAGAAATATCGTGGTTTTTCTCAAGCTTTTTGACATGGTCGTTGGCATCGCGGCGCACATTGCGAATGGCGACACGTCCTTCCTCGCAAAATTTTTTGACCAGCTTCGCCAAATTAGTACGCCGCTCTTCACTCAATTCGGGAATGGGAAGGCGAACAACATTTCCATCATTTGAAGGATTTAATCCCAAATCTGCCTGTAAAATCGCTTTTTCGATATCGGGAATCAACCGTTTTTCCCAGGGTTGCACAACAATCAATCGTGGCTCGGGGGCTGTCACCGTGGCAACTTGATTTATCGGGACTGTTGATCCATAATAATCTACTTTTACGGAATCCAACAGCGTCGGGGTCGCCCGGCCGGTACGGATTTTAGAGAGCTCGTGCTGCACGTGTTCCACTGATTTCTCCATCCGGGTTTCGGCATCCTTGTAAATACTTTCCAGGTTATCGAATGACATAATTTAACCTCTTACCTTTGTTCCAATGGGTTCACCTAAAACCACACGTTTCAGATTATTTTCTTCGTCCATGTTAAACACAATGATGGGAAGTTTGTTCTCCATTGACAGGGTAATTGCCGTTGGGTCCATTACACGCAACCCTTCTTTTACGACTTGCATATAGGGCAGCTCATCAAATTTAGTTGCCGTCGGATCTTTTTCCGGGTCGGCAGAATAGACGCCGTCCACCCGCGTGCCTTTTAAAATGACATCGGCTTTTACTTCCACCGCACGAAGCACGGCGGCTGTATCCGTCGTAAAATACGGATTTCCGGTGCCTGCCGCGAAAATGACAACCCGTCCTTTTTCCAGATCATTGATTGCCTTGCGTCGAATAAACGGTTCAGCGATTTGGCTCATTCTGATTGCCGTTTGAACGCGGGTATCCAATCCGATATTTTCAAGCGCGTTTTGCATGGCCATTGAATTGATCACCGTTGCCAGCATGCCCATATAATCCGCGGAAACACGATCCATTTCCCGCGCAGCTTCTGAAATACCGCGGAATATATTGCCGCCGCCAACAACCAGGGCAACCTGAACGCCTAAATCCACAATACTTTTTACTTCTTTGGAATATCGGCGTAACACGTCCAGTTTGATACCAAATTTATCAACGCCAGCCAGTGATTCACCGCTGAGTTTTAACAGGATTCGATGATACTTCGGATCGCTGTCAGCCATTATTCATCCCCAATCCGGAAGCGTGCAAACCGACGAATCGAAATATTTTCGCCAAGCTTGGCAATGACATCGGTTAGGTATCCTTTGATGGTTACGTCCGGATTTTTGATAAACGCTTGTTCTTCCAAAACGTTTTCAGCATAAAATTTTTCCATGCGACCGGCAGCGATTTTTTCAATAATATGCTCCGGCTTCCCGGATTCTTTTGCACTGGCTTTGTAGATGTCCATTTCACGATTAATCACATCTTCGGGAATATCTTCACGTTTTACGCCAATGGGATTTGTTGCAGCGATCTGCATGGCAATATTTCGTGCCAGACTTTTAAAATCATCTGTCTTTGCCACAAAATCTGTCTCACAATTCAACTCAACGATGACGCCTAACTTACCACCGGCGTGAATATATGCTTCAACTAATCCATCTTTTACTTCGCGGCTGGCTTTTTTCTCGGCTTTGGCGATCCCCTTTTTTCTCAGAAAAGCAACCGCTTTATCCATGTCGCCATTCGTTTCAACCAACGCTTTTTTACAGTCCATCATGCCGACGCCGGTCTTTTCACGCAGCTCTTTTACCATTGCGGCTGTAATGTTTGCCATTTTGTCAACTCCTGTTCAATTACGACTCGAATATTTCCGATTCAAAAATTAATTTTCCTGTCTGTCTTAACCTGATTGATTCATAAACCGGCCCCGGGCAGCCGGGGCTGAAACCACTGATATGTTTTTTATGAGGTTACATCGAATGTTTTTAATCAGATCAAATTTCAATCCATTCATGGGTTTTCCATTTTTAACTTTAATTTTTTCAACTAATTCAGTGCCTTCAGTGGTGAATAATTCCGGTTAAGCTTCCATTTTTTCTTTTTCTGCTTTTTCAGATTCCCTTTTTGCATCTAATTCTGCCTTCGCATCTACAACCGCGTCCGCAAGGGCTTTGGTAATGACGCCGATGGATTTAGTTGAATCATCATTTCCGGGGATCGGGTAATCAATCACATCCGGGTCACAATTGGTATCAACGATTGCAAAAATCGGAATACCGAGCTTGCGTCCTTCTTTTACGGCAATATCTTCCTTTTTAATATCAACGATAAACAGCGCGCCCGGCAGCCGTTTCATATCCTGAATTCCGGCGAACACTTTCTTCATTTTCGCGATTTCACGGTCGATTTGCAGCCGTTCTTTTTTGACCAATTTTTCCACTGTGCCATCGTTGACCATTTTTTCCAAATGTTCCAACTTGCGAATACTCTTTTTGATTGTGGCAAAATTTGTCAGCGTCCCGCCCAGCCAGCGTTCAGTGATGTAAGGCATGCCAGCACGGGTTGCTTCTGCAACGATGATATTTTTCGCTTGCTTTTTTGTGCCGACAAACATTACCGGCTCGCCATCAGCCACAATTTTCTTAATCGCATTGTACGCGATTTCGAGATGTTTCAGGGTTTGCTTTAAATCGATGATGTGAATATCATTGCGCTTCATAAAAATATATGGGCGCATTTTGGGATTCCAACGGCGGGTCAAGTGCCCAAAATGGACGCCACTGCGCAGCAAATCTTCTAATTGTACTTTCATCAAAATACTCCTGTCATTAGGGTTATGCCTGCAACGTCTAAACAACTTCG
>CAYVDX010000022.1:0-13631 GCA_964450485.1 uncultured Calditrichaceae bacterium | reverse complement strand
CAGACATTATCTCGAACAACCGTGTGTTTTCAATTTATTGGTGCTACACAAATACAAGCAAAATTGACAAATATTATTTGCTAAGAAATTTTCTCAATTTGTAATCCTTCCTGACAAACATCCATTGTCCATTATTTATCAATTAGATTTTCCGCGCGGGATTGTGTAAAATTGCCATGAAATTACTGAAATTGGACGAAATGACATTGACAATCTCATACAACTCGAAGGAAAAATTTGATGCGCGTCTTATGTGCCTTTTTAGCAACCGTACTTTTAATCACTTCTCTATTTGCGCAGGATGATTTTTTTGAGCCAAAAACAACCCTCGGCGGTTACGGTGAATTGCATTACAATTGGGCAAAACCGGACGGCGCTGAAAAAGCGACAAAAGTGCTTGATTTCCACCGGTTTGTCATGTTTTTTGCGCATGGCTGGAGTGAAAAATGGTCGTTTAAATCCGAATTGGAGTTGGAGCACAATTTTCTCGAAGGCAGGGAGGAAAAAGGCGAATTGGAATTAGAGCAGGCCTTTATCGACTATCACCACAGCGAAGCCTTTGGATTTCAAATCGGCGTTATTCTGCCTTCCGCCGGTTTTATAAATGAATATCACGAGCCGCCGCTTTTTTTAAGCGTGGAACGCCCGGATTACGCAAAATTTATCATTCCGACCACCTGGTTTGGCAACGGCGCCGCCGTCTATGGCAACGTAAACGACTTTAGTTACAAATTTGTAATTATGGAAGGATTCAACGGCGCGAAATTCAGCACAAAAAATGGTTTGCGTAGCGGCCGTCAGAAAGGTTTCAAATCAAACGCCGGAAAGCTTTTGTATAACGCTCGGATCGATTATCGCGGTCTCCGGGGATTGTGGATGGGCGGCTCATTTTCTCATAATAATGCCATCACCAATACAGACACCACGATCGGCGCCGCCATTTTTGAATTCCATGCCAAATACAATGGCAATAACATTCTCGGAGTATTTGAATTTGGCGCAATATCTTATGACGGCGAAGATGCGGGACTCGCCCTGGAAACCTCACAAGGCTATTATTTTGACCTGGGTTACAATGTCGCAAACCTGGTGGGCGTAAACGGCAAGCTGACGCCCTGGTTCCGCTACAGTGATTACAACACAGCTGCGTCCGTCATCGGCGGCGGCGACGAAGAGGATAGATTTCATTTCAAAAAATGGATGGTCGGCCTGGCTTTTCGCCCGCTTGACCCGCTTGTTTTCAAATTGGACTTCGGCGTCAAAACCCGTCAGCTCGACAACGCCGATGACAAACTGTTGAATATCGGTGCGGGTTACATGTTTTAAACGATAAATTGTTTGAAAAAAAGAATATTACTTCTACTTTCAGACTTTACGGATAACTGTGGAAATATTGGAATTAAGCTCCCTTCCCCCGGCTATCCGGGGGAAGGGCTGGGGATGAGGTTAAAATGAAGAAAATTTAACAAAAATGTCGGTCTTTTGTCAAAAAAACCTCACCCCCGACCCCTCCCCCGGCTATCCGGGGGAGGGGAGTTTAAATTGTTGAAAATATAAAATTGATCTCAAATTTTTAAAGTCTGAAAGTAGAATTACTAATGAAATTATACACTCGTTTTTTTCTGCTCTTTTTGATCGCAACTACAATTTTATTTGCCGGCGGCATTAAAGAAAATGCTGAAAAAGAGATCAAAACATTTGTCGGAGACAGCGTTATTTTAGAATTACATAAACTTGTCATAGATCCTGCCACGAAAAAAAAGATTGAAATCCGGGCGGGGCAGCGGTTTTTTAAAGATTACCTGTATGCCTGGAAAATACTAAAAAATGATTCCTTGTCCGGCTATGCCGTATTGGACAATGTGTATGGAAAAGCAATGCCAATCACGTTTTTGGTAATCATGGACTTAGGTGGGAAAATAACGGCCGCGCGGGTGATAAAATACCGGGAATCCTACGGCGGCGGCGTTGCAAAACTCAGTTGGCTGGAACAATTTATCGGGAAAGATGATCAGTCAAGTTATGAAATCGGGAGAGATGTGGATGCCATCAGCGGCGCAACCATTTCTGTAAACGCGCTTACCCGCGGCATAAAAAAAATTACCTGCCTTTTTGATTTTATTCAAGAAGCACTCAACAAATAATGATTTCGATACATTGCGAATGCAGAAAAAACTATATCAACTCAATCCCACGCTGAGACATTTTCTGGCAGCATTTACGCTGTTGCTGTCCCTTGCCACGGCCGTTGGCCTGACCTTTGTCTATCAAACCACCCGGATGCAATTTTCCGGGGTCATTGAAAGATATAATGGCAGCGATTCAGAAAACATGGATGAGGCCATCGATATTCCGGAGAATTATCCAAAATCAATTTCTGAAATGCTGCTCAACACCCATAACCACCTCTTTGGCTTTTCGTTTATTTTTTTGAGCATGGGCATTTTATTTTATTTTAATTCGTTTATCACTGGAAAATGGAAATCCATTCTGTTGGTTGAGCCGTTTATCTCCGTGTTTATAACATTTGCCAGCATGTGGGGGATGCGTTTTATGGTCGCCTCGTTTGTTTACTTGTTAGTATTTTCCGCCATTTTAACTTACCTGTCGTTTTTTGTGATGGCGGCTGTTATCGTTTATGAACTGCTGTTTTATCAACCAACTTAAAAAATTCAACAATATTACTTAATATTTTAAAAAAAATGTTTGAAAAAGAACGTTTAAGGCTTATCTTTTTCGCTGTCCCGACCGGACATTAATGGCGAAAAACATTCAGAAACAAGGTAATATTCATGGCAAAATTTAATGGATCAAAGGTAAAATTATCACGCGGTTTGGGAATTGCATTGACCCCCAAAGCCGCCAAAGTGATGGAAAAGAAAAGCTATCCGCCCGGTCAGCACGGCCCGACAAAACGCGTCAATGGCAAAATGTCTGATTACAAACGACAGCTTTTGGAAAAACAACGAATTCGCGCGCAGTATAATGTGTCGGAACGGCAAATGGTAAATTATTACAAAAAAGCAGCGTCAAAGGCGGGAAACACGGTTGACAACCTAATCCAGTTTTTGGAAACTCGCCTGGACGCGGTCGTTTTGCGCGGTGGGTTGGCGCGGACAATCTATGCTGCTCGTCAATTTGTCGCACATGGGCACATCACGGTAAACGGCAGACGCGTTAATGTTCCCTCGTACCAGGTTAAACCCAACGATGTCATTACCGTGCGGGATAAAAGCAAACGCATCCCCGGCTTTGTAGATGCATTAAAATCCGCGAATCCGCCCGATTATCTCTCACTTTCAAAACCGAACTTATCGGTAACTTTGCTCGATCTACCAACCCGCGATATGGTACCGGTTGTCGGCGAAGTTTCACAAGTGATTGAATTTTATTCGCGTTAAATTTTCGTTCAGAAATATGATTTAACCTCACGTAAAATGCAACCGACAAATCCTCATACCGGCCAGCCGGGACGAGGATTTGTCATCTTAGCGCATTGCTCTTTTTAACATTGCATTTGATTTACCATTTTTTGTCGCGTATATTTGTCGCGCAAAAAATGATTTCGCCACCGTAGCTCAGTCGGCCAGAGCGGCACATTCGTAATGTGCGGGTCGCCGGTTCGAATCCGGCCGGTGGCTCACAAAAAGGTTAGTTAATTTCTTGACTGACCTTTTTTTCTGTCTCGCCCTGAAAACAATTTTATATTTTCCCCCTTTATTGTAGATTCATAAACAAAATGTGATAATTTTGTGAAAACTAACGCGTATATTTTTCGAATACAATCGGTGTCTGTAGATTTCATTGACATTGAGAAAAAACGCTTTTATTGAGAGGATTCTGTAGATGGAACACCTGGTAATATTGGGCAACGGTATCGCCGGCGTCACCACAGCTCGCCATGTTCGCAAACGCAGCGACATCAAAATCACCATCATTTCCAATGAAACCGACCATTTTTTTTCAAGAACCGCGTTGATGTACATCTTTATGGGGCACATGAAATACGAACATACCAAGCCTTACGAGGATTGGTTTTGGGAAAAGAATCGCCTGAACTTAGTTCGCGGATTTGTTTCTGAAATCGATACCGGTAAACAACGTTTGATCTTTGATGACGGTAAAACGATTGAATACGACAAACTCGTCATTGCCACCGGATCGAAAAGCAATAAATTTGGCTGGCCGGGGCAGGATTTACCCGGCGTGCAGGGTTTATATTCGTTCCAGGA
Organism: uncultured Calditrichaceae bacterium; assembly: GCA_964450485.1. GTDB lineage: Bacteria > Calditrichota > Calditrichia > RBG-13-44-9 > J075 > JACKAQ01. The sequence continues at coordinate 9,399 of CAYVDX010000022.1, read as the reverse complement.
TTTGGAATTGCTGGAAAAAAATACCGCGGACATCCATAGAGCCGTGATTGTCGGCGGCGGTTTGATCGGCATTGAATTAGCCGAAATGCTGCTTTCCCGGAATATTCCGGTCACAATGTTAGTTCGGGAGAATTATTATTGGGATAATATTCTGCCGGAAAACGAAGCAAAACTGATCAGCAGGCACGTCCGGGCGCACGGCATTGATTTGCGTTTGAAAACGAATTTAAAGGAAATTGTGGCCGGCAAAGACGGTCGCGCGCGTGCTGTTATCACGGAATTTGATGAAGAGATTTCCTGTCAGCTTGTGGGATTGACGCCCGGCGTTCATCCGAATATTGATATCGTAAAAAACTCCAGAATTGAAACCAATCGCGGCGTGCTGGTCAATGATTTTTTGGAAACCAACATCCCCGGCGTTTATGCCTGCGGCGATTGTGTGGAAATTGTTGTCGAAGGCGCCGCCCGAAATCGCATTGAGCAACTTTGGTACACCGGGCGTATGCAGGGGCAAGCATTGGCAAAAACCATTTGCGGCGCGCCGACAAAATACGAGCGCGGCATTTGGTTTAATTCCGCCAAATTCCTGGATATTGAATACCAAACGTACGGATTCGTCAGCAACACACCGCGCGACGGCGAGAAATCATTTTATTGGGAACACCCGGACGGGCAAAAATGCCTCCACGTCGTTTACCGGGAGACGGATCAGTCCGTGGTCGGCGTGAATGTTTTCGGCGTCCGCATGCGCCATAAGGTTTGGGAAGAATGGCTGCGTGACCGCCGCACGCTCGAATTCGTTTTACAAAATCTTCCCGACGCAAATTTTGACCCGGAATTTTATCGAACGCACGAACCGGCAATCCTTGCCGCATATCAACAACAAACCGGACGGCAACTGCAACTCAAACAGAAACCCGGTTTTTTCAAAAGACTGCTTGCTGTTTAGGGCGACTCGCTGACGAGTAACAAAATATTTGATCAAAGGGATCAATCAAATGAACCAATCTACCACGCTCAAAATGAAGACAAAAACCGACGCTATAATTTCACACGACGGCAAAAAATCGCTTCTCGGAATCATTGGAATTTTCCTGTTTCTTTTAGGGTTAGCCATCTTTATTGCAACCCTTTTTATCGGAGAATATACGTTTTCAAATGAAGCGTTTCATCGTGCCGCGGACAAAGTTCCCGCTGAAATTCTGGAAAAACTCGATCCTTTGCGCGGAACCAATTTTTCATCAAGATTCGCTGCGCTGGCGGCAATTGAAAAACATATCAATGGCGACGGAAAGCTGCAGCCATATCAATTGGGTGAATACAAATTCTGGATACTCAAATCCGCCGTCTCCGGGACAATTCGCGAGCAAACCTCGACACTGTTTTTTCTGAGCATTGGCATGGCTGCAATTGGCGCGTTGCTCTTCTTTTTTCCCGGTCTGAAAACGTTGCCGGGCATTAAACACAACGGCATTTTTTTCAGTTCGGTGATGAATCGCGGGCTGCCGGGAATTCTGTTAGGCGTGTTTCTCATCAGCTTTTACATCATGCTGTACTGGTTTCCCGAATTTCTTGTAAATCTCATTATTTTGGTCGATCCGGTCAGCCAACTGTTGAAAGGCATGCAGGCGGACCGCTGGTTTTTGTATGGAGTTCTCTACACGATTGCCGTCACGGTCATGGGTATTCGCATGTTTATCAAATATCGCCATAATCGCTATCAGCTCATTCGAACGACGTCGGTGATATTTTTTCAACTCAGCTTCGCGTTTTTGCTCCCGGCAATTTTGGAACGTCTCCATCAGCCCGGCATGGATTTAAAAAACGCCTGGCCCCTGAATTATACATTTTTTATGGATTGGAACCTCAACAGCCTTCTCAGCAGCGGCAAGCTGGGCATTTTTATGTTCGTTTGGGGAATTATTCTGTCGCTCGTTGTCATTCCGCTGTTCGCCTTTTTATTTGGCAAACGGTGGTATTGCTCCTGGGTTTGCGGGTGCGGCGGTCTGGCTGAGACGCTGGGCGATCCCTTTCGTCAATTGTCCGATAAATCCCTGAAAGCATGGCGGATTGAGCGCGGCTTAATCTACAGCGTGCTCGTTTTTGCGATCGTGATGACCGCCATGCAAATCGTCAATTATACCTCAAACGGCGTGATCTTTGGCGCATACACCTGGCGGGTAAACCAGGCATACAGCTTTTTGATTGGCGCGGCTTTCGCGGGCGTCGTGGGAACCGGGTTTTATCCATTGATGGGAAACAGAGTCTGGTGCCGCTTTGGCTGTCCGCTGGCCGCGATTTTGGGAATTGTGCAAAAAGATAAATCGAGATTTGTCATCACCACAAATGGCGGACAGTGCATTTCCTGCGGCAACTGCTCGACCTATTGCGAGATGGGCATTGATGTGCGCTGGTATGCGCAGCGCGGTCAAAATATTGTTCGCGCTTCCTGCGTGGGATGCGGCGTATGCGCGGCCGTTTGCCCGCGGGGCGTGCTCAAGCTGGAAAATGTCACTCCCGGCGAACGCTACAACGTGGTTTTGGATGATGAGATTTTATCCGTGATGCAAAAAAACTAAAACGGCTGCCGGGCAAGGCTGAGGGCGCTGACCAGGCCGCTTTCATAACCGAGAATGCTGAGTTGCAGCGCAGGCATCGGCACATATTTCAAATATTTTTTGAGTGTTTTTCGCGCCGGCGCCAGCAATTTTTCCCCGGCGCCGATGGCCACTCCCCCACCCAGCACAATCACGTCCGGCGCATGGAGGATCGCCAAATTTTGTAACCCACGCCCCAAATTATAGCCGACCTCTTCCCATTCATCCGGCAATAACGCTTCGGCCGGTTTTTGAAAAATTCGCTGAATGCCGGTGCCGGAAACCAACGCCTCCAGGCAGTCTGGCCCGCCGCAATCGCAAACCACGCGGCCCGGGAAACGGCATTTGAACGGAATGGCATGATGCCCCGCTTCCGGGTGCGCCCCATCGCTGCCGCGATAGATGTATCCATCCACGACAAAACCGCCGCCCACGCCGGTGCTGATTGTCAAATACAGCAGCCGCGATGGTTTTTCCGGCAAATGGCGATATTCACCCATTGCCGCCACATTGGTATCCACGTCCACATAAAACGGGCAGGAAAAAGTCGATTCAAAAATTGATTTGATCGGCACTTTTTGCCACCGCGGCTGATGCAGCGGCGATACCACGCCGGTTTTCCAATCCAACGGCCCGCCGACGGCCGCGCCGATGCTTAGGAGCTTTTTTCCAACGCTTAATTCAACAACCAATTCCTTGAGCAGCGCAATGCCCGTTTCCAGGTCAAGCGGCGTTTCTCTACGAATTTTATGCTGTATATGTCCGTCAGGTGTGGCGGAAGCGGCAAGTATTTTGGTGCCGCCGATATCCAATCCAATGTAAATGCCTTTTGACATGCGGCAACGACTAAAATTTTATGATTGATTTGCCTGAATGGCTTGTAGCAGGGTTGTCCAAATATTCTTGAGCGATTCGGCGTCCTCCTGATTCCAAAATAAGATGCGGCCATCATTTTCAAGGTAAAATCCATTTTTAATGACAGCTTTGTTCACCACGGCAAGCAGTGATTGATGCGTTGCGACAGCCAAAATTGTCGGCGTCCCGGGATACTGCTTCAAATATGTTTCAATATTGTCCGCGTGATTCGTCTCAATTTGCATATCTTTCTCATTTAAGGCTACGATAAGTCCGCGCAAATGCGGTTCTAAGTGCAAGAGAATCTCATCAGCGTATCTTTTATTCGTGTCGAGATTGTATATTATCATCACTGTTGATTCACTCAATTCCAGCCGGTAAGCATCAATATCCAACACTTTTTCCCGGCTTACCGGAAAACGCGATAAAAGCGCAGCTAAAAATTCAGGTTTTTCCGCTATGATGGCTGTTTCTAAAATTTTCATTTAAAAAACGTCTCCAGTTTTTCAATGATTTGTTCATTTTCTTCCGGCGTTAATGATACGGGTGGAATTTCAAGCGTTGCCCGAGATTCATCTTCTTCCGGCATTTCGTAATCCGCATAAGTAAAATCAAATTCCGTTTTCTTTTTGAAAATCGATGACATCGAATCGATCAATTTTCCCAGCCCGCTTTTTTCCGCCTCTAATTGCACCAGTAATTCAATATCATTCCGGCGTCCGATCATTCCGGATTGCATCATCACTTTAAGTTCTGAAAGAATATCTTCATTGGCGGCTGAGATTTTTAACAAAACCGCCAAAACGGTTAGGGGTTTTTGGCAAATATCGGCGATTTCTTTCTGCAACGGCGTTAATTTTTGCCCGCTCACCAACGGGTTTCGCATTACCTCTTCTGTTAAACCGGGCAATTCTGATAGTAGCGATTCGATTTTGAAAACCTTTTTGACTTGCGAAATCAGAATTTCCTGGTTGCCCCGCTGAATATTTTCCGGCATATCATCTAAATTGACGCTCCGGATTTGAAAATGCCCTTTCGGCCAAAAAGCAAGTTTATCCAATGCGGCCATGCCTGTTTTGTCCTGGAAGGAGGCATCGATCAGTTTGCCCTGTTTAAAATAAATTTTCCCGGCCAAATCATTGTAGCGAACACACAACTCAACATCCTGCTCGTTAATCTCAATCATCTGAATCAGATCAATGACGTTATACTCCTCAAGGCTTCCGGCCCAATCGCCGTTTTCATTTTTATTTCCTTCAGGAGCAACATCTGACAAAACATTCATTAAAATTTTCAAAAAAACTGATTTAGATTTAGGAAGTTGAATAAAATCAGCAACCGGTAAAGCAATCAATTCCTCGACGGGTATTTCGGAATCAACAATCGGCACAACCGGAAGATAATCAAAGCGATGCGTTGATAATGACGAAATCAAATTCGCGACGGCGTCTATCTCGCACGGCCAAGCCAACACCAGTTCTATCATTTCATTCCGGCAGGTTTCAATCACATCATCAGCATTGTCGATCATGTGTAAGTTAAATGCCTCATCTTCCAAAAAAAGACGTATTTCCTGATCAATATCCGCCTCAGTCATATAAACTAAAATATCATACATTTTTTTCTTCCTTTTGATCATGTTGGGTCACGCCTGCCGCGTCATATCCATTTTTATTTGCTGGACTCAGTTTTTCAAATATTTTTAGCGTTCCTTCAAAGGTCTGCGGATCAATAACCACGACCTCAACCCCTTCCGGCACATTCACCGTTTTTCGGAATGATTGTATCGCGCTATTTTCATCAATATCTACATTTGACAACGCAACCAAAAACGGCGTCGAATACAGTTGCACGATCCGGTTAAACAAATAGCTGGAAAATTCAACCTGGGTCTGATCCTGGAAATCCAGCAGGATCACACAACCGATCATTTTTTCCGCGACTTTGTCAAGAATTGGCAGGAATGACGTTTCCATGGAAATTCCAAAAACCGTTACGCGCGTTTTATTGGGAAGGGCTAATCGCGTAAATTCCAATGATTTAACGGATTTTATCGCTGTGGAATCGTGACCGGCAATTGTGTTAATCAAATCGCTTCTTCCCCGGTTGCCTAAAATAACGATGGTACCGCTGGAAATGCCTGTTTCGGCAATCTGTTGATGCTGCGCCGCGCGAGTTGCCGGGTCAGTGGTTGTAACCGTTCTCCCGGTCCCAGGCGATTTAGTTGCCGCCGGTTTAATCAAATTGTTTTCCGCGAAATATTTTACTAATCCAACCGTTTCTAACAAATTGAGCGGGCTATGGAGCAACACATCACCGATCGTTCCATATTCTTCCACTAAATCAAGTACTTTTAGCTGTGCTTTGGGTAACTCAAATATTTTATCGGATTTTATGGTTTTAAAAGACGGATTACCTGCATTGAGCCTCAAAGATGTTAAAAATTGTTGGATTTTATGCTGAACAAATTGAATTTCCGCCAAAATCGCCGGCACGGAAACAGACATTTGGGCGCGTTCATTCGGTTTTTGGTATCCCATAATCGTAAAAGAACCATCGTTCAGCATTAAGGCTTTACCGAGCGCTTCTTCGCCGGTTTTATCTGCAAAAGCACAACTGATCACATGCCCCAGGTATGTAAGAATTTTAACATTCAATTGTTTATAGCGGATTTTAATGATCAGGTTTTTCTTTTCATACATCGCGTTTTGTAATAAATCGGATAAAGGCAAGGTCCGGAGATTGCCATGTGTCAATGATTTCCGGCGTCGTTCTGTCAATGTTTGCCGGCGATACTGATACATTTTAACAAAGGCGGCAACCTGATCGGTCATCTTTACATTTTCAACAATAACGCGTTTTACACCGATTTCATAAAACTGCGATTCTACCTGTGTATCGAGCTCAAAGGCATAAATCACTACCGGGAGCTGTTGCACAATTGCGGCCGGCAGACTACTTTTCTCAAATAACGCGGCATTCACACATAACATGTCTGGTGATTCTTTCGAAATCGTATCTTTAATTTTATCAAATTTCGAAACAATTTTCACCTCATTGCCCGTTTCACTAAGCGCAGCCTGTAATTTCTCGGCGACTTCGAATGTATCATCCGCGATTAAAATTTTTTGCGACATAAATTCACCGGTTAGGTTTTGTATTTAAAAGATATTGTTCAACAACATGATAAACCGCGATGCCAAACGCCACACTGGCATTTAGCGAATGCTTTGCGCCAAACATTGGAATTTCCACTGCCTCATCGACCTCATTTAACAACAAATCCTGGATTCCCCAAACCTCATTTCCGAGGACCAGGCAGCAGGGAAAGGGGTAATTGAATTCCCAATGCGGGACGCTTTTACTGGTATGCTCGAGCGCAACGATGCGAACCCCTTTTGCCTTTAATTTCTTGACAGCATCCACCGCATTTGCGGCGTATTCCCACGGCACGGTTTCGACAGAGCCAAGCGCCGTCTTGTTAATTTCCTTGCGCGGCGGCTGACCGGTAATGCCGCACAAAATCAATTTTTCTATTCGGGCGGCGTCCGCTGTTCGAAAGATCGAACCCACATTGTATAAACTACGAATATTATCGAGCACCACATAAATGGGAAAACGTTCGGTTGCTTTCAACATTTCATGCGTTAAACGCTGTTCGCCAATCTCTTCGAGCGATAATTTTTTCATATTTTTTCTAACTTCGCAACACTTTCTATGTGATAAGTGTGGGGAAACATATCAACCGGCTGAACTTCTAAGACGCGATATTTCTCAAGAAGCGCGGAAAGATCGCGGGCCATGGTCGCCGGGTTGCACGAAACATACACAATCCGCCTGGGGGCAATCGCCAAAATTGTGCGAATCACATCTTTATGCATCCCGGCACGCGGCGGATCGCAAATCAGCACATCCGGCGGTTGGTGTGCATACTTTTCGAGATTATATCGCAAATCTCCGGCGACAAATTCACAGTTGTGAATGTCGTTGATTTCCGCGTTATACCACGCATCTTTTATGGCATTTTCCACGATCTCAAAGCCGATGACCCGCCGTGCTTTATTCGCAATGTAGATGGCAATACTCCCCGTGCCGCAGTATAAATCCCATACATTATTATCATCAATTTCCGCATAATGTTTAACAATTTCATATAAATTTTCAGCCTGCCGGGTGTTGGTCTGGAAAAATGAATCCGCGGAAATTTCGAATTCATACGACGCTAATTTTTCACGAAGGGTTGATTTTCCCCAAATTACCTGCCGTTTGCTGCCGGAAGCAACCTGGGCATAGGTATCATTGATGGTATTAATCACGCTGACAATTTTCGGATTTATTTGCGTAATTTGCGCCGAATAATCTTGCAAAACAGCTTCAATGGGCGAAAATGTAACCACGCTAATCATCACCTGGTCAAAAGCGACTGATTTGCGGAGCGCAAGGTGACGCAAAACGCCGTCTTTGCGGCGAAGGTTGTAAACCGGAATTCCGGATTTTTTAAAAAACTCCCGGGTAAACGCCAAAATTTCATTAAAATCATCCGGTTGAATCCAGCATTTTTGAATATCGATCACGCGATCAAAAAATCGCGGCACGTGTAAGCCAATCGCAAATCCTTTTTTGATATCCGGGTTATCCAGTTCTTCCGGCGTCAGCCAGCGGTTATCGGAAAATGAAAACTCCATTTTATTTCGATAGCCAAAAATTTCCGGCGCGGGCAAGGTATCACGGACAATGCCCGTCTCTATTTTCCCAATATGTTGCAGCGATTCTTCAACATGCTGTTTTTTAAAAACCAATTGTTGGGAATAATCGACATTCTGCCACTTGCATCCCCCGCAATATCCAAAATGCGCGCATGGCGCTTCCAAACGCAGCGGCGAAGATTCAATGAGATCAACAGGATAGGCTTCAGCATATTTTTTGCGCACTTTACGCACCCTGGCCGTCACTAAATCCCCCGGAAGGCTGTTATCAACAAAAACGACAAAATTGTTATATTGCGCAACGCCCTGACCACCAAAGGCTATTTTTTCAATACTCAGGTCTATTTCCTGTCGTTTTTTTAATTTGATTGACATTTGTTTTTACGTATTTTCTACACGACTGAATTTTGTTAAGCCTTATTCCGAAATATAGGGTCTTTTTATAACGAGTCGAAAGATATTTAAAAAATTATCAAAAAAATTCTGTGATCAATGTAGCGAAAATATATCCACTAAAATGAATTCTTATTTAAAAAACTGTAAAAATCGTTGATACTTTGCCGATGACGCCCACAATTTCAAAAACGAATAAAGCGCTGGAAATCGGAAAAATTCTTGACCAACTCTATCCCGCGCCGCCCATTCCACTTCAACATCGCGATCCATACACGTTATTGATTGCCGTTCTGCTCTCAGCGCAATGCACGGATGAACGCGTCAATAAAGTTACCCCCGCGCTTTTTGAAAAAGCGGATACCCCGGAAAAAATGACGCTGTTATCCGTGGACGAAATCAAGGATGTGATACGTTCTTGCGGGCTTGCGCCGCGGAAATCAAAAGCAATTTTTGATCTATCGAAGATACTGATTGAAAAATATGCCGGGCAGGTTCCACCATCGCTTGACGCCCTGGAAACGTTGCCGGGGGTCGGGCATAAAACCGCTTCAGTGGTCATGGCGCAGGCCTTTGATGTACCCGCCTTTCCGGTAGATACTCATATTCATCGGTTGGCATTTCGGTGGGGATTATCAGATGGAAAGAATGTAGCCAAAACTGAAAAAGATTTGAAAGCGCTTTTTCCAAGGCAAGCGTGGCAAAAACGACATTTGCAAATGATCTATTTTGGACGGGAATACTGTCCCGCGCGCGGGCACGACCCGGCTTCCTGTCCGGTTTGCAGCAAATACGGGCGCAGCGACCTTTTTGAAAAAAAACGTGAGTGAGACGCTAAAATTCTAAAA
>CAYVDX010000021.1:0-13706 GCA_964450485.1 uncultured Calditrichaceae bacterium | reverse complement strand
TAAACCGGTGCAAATGGTGATTGATTTTGCCAACAAAATAATGGCGACCGCGCCTAAAAACCCGGCGTTTCCAACAACCCAGCCCAGCCGTAAATACATAATCACGCCGAGAATGGTGAGCACCGTTGGCGAAAAAACGCCGCCGAATGTACCGAATTTCACTGCCTGGTTATCGCTGCCGCTCTCTTTGGTAATCGATCCGGCAACGGCTGATCGTAACTCCTGTAAGGGTAGTTTCATAAATCATGCTCCACTGGTGTTTGGATATTCCCGAATATACATAAATCTTACGCCACTTGCATAATTATCAACGTGATTTGTTTTGGAAAATTGATTTTCTTAAATATAATTGCATAATCATACCCCTGACAAAAGTTTGCTGTACATCCGCTGCTCATTTTTACAAAAAAGAATTTAATGATTTCCAAATTTTGCCGATGTATAGGCTTGATTACAAAAAAATCCGTTTATTCAAAATGCTTTTTCGTTGAACGCGTAACGAAGCATTTTGAAAAAACATATTCCCTAATTTGGAGATTCTGTAATGAAGAAAGCATTATTGTACTTTACAACGCTCATATTGGTGATGATCGTGTCGTCCGGGTGTAATCAACCGACGAATTCCGAAGAACAAACCCAGGAAAATATGGTGGTTTTGAATGGCCGGGTGGTTAATTCGGAATCATCGGCGCCCATTGCAAACGCGGTTGTGCAAATTTTAGATTATTCGCCGGAACAAACGACAATATCAGACGCCGAGGGGAAATTCAATTTCGAGTTTGAAGTTACTGAAACAAAGGAATATGAAGTCGCCGCCTTCCGGGAAAGTTTTGTAAAAGACACAATTACAGTACTTGCGGTTCCGGGCCGCACAGTCGCTGATTTGCAATTAGCGTTGGATCCCACCGGAGCTACTGTTGTGAATAGCGGTAGCGCCGCCAGCATTATTTTGAAAGACATTTCGCCGGCAACGATTGGCGTTCGGGAAAGTGGATCGCCAGAGGTTGCCGAGATCACGTTTGAAGTGCAGGATTCATTGGGTGTACCGGTTGATATTGATCATGCTGTTTCAGTACGGTTTGTGATTGGCTCATCACCCGGCAGCGATGTTTTTCTCAACCCAACTGTCAGCACAACTGATAACAATGGAAACGTTCGAACGAATTTTTTTAGCGGCGACACCGCAGGCGTGGTTCAGGTTTTGGCAATCATTGATCAAAACGGACAAACGATTCGTTCAAAGCCGGTGACGGTTGCGATTCATGGCGGATTGCCGGATTCGCTTCATTTCAGTCTGGCGGCGGAATTTTTGAATATTCCCGGGTACAACCTTTTTGGTGTAACCGATGCTATTACGGCTTTTGTGGGAGATAAATATGGAAATCCGGTGCGGGTGGAAACGCCGGTGTATTACACGACAACCGGTGGGCTGATCGAAGGCTCAGCCTTTACAAATGGGCTGGGACAGGCCAGTGTAACCCTGGCGTCTTCAGAGCCGTTACCGAATCACCCGGTTTTCGGCCCCGGCTTTGCGACAATCACCGGGCGTACCGCGGATGAAAATCAAAATACAATTGAGGCGAAGACGATTGTCCTTTTTTCCGGCGTTCCGCAAGTTTCGGTAAGCCCTTCGCTCGTTGATGTTCCGAATAAAGGCAGCCAAAGTTTTTCTTATGTCATTTCCGATCAAAACGGCAATCCGCTGGCCGGTGGAACGACCGTCACTGTGATTGTAGAATCCGGAGATGTAAAGATCGCAGGCAATAAAAATGTATCGATCCCTGACACACAAAGCCCTTTTTGGACATCTTTTAACTTTTCGCTCATTGACGCTAAACCCGACACTTTGCTTCCAAGTGTTGTCAATGTAAAAATCAGCACAACCGGCCCAAACGGAGATTCTGAAACGTTTATTTCCGGTACATCCCAATGAACGGGGGAATAAAGTCTTCGAGATAAAAGCCGTTTTTTCATCGCAATAACCTGTTTTATTATTGAGCGATTTGTCTTAAATTAACACCGGAAATTTTTCGGTGTTTTTTTTTCGCGAAGAAAAAAGGCTTATCAAATTTATTTTCATCAGATCATTTCGGAATTGTAATTTCGGTGGTTTGTGAATAAATTACTTTCATCATGTTTGAATATATTGTCAACAATAATTTGGGTGATGTTGCCAGTGTCATTGGTTTAATTGTTACTTTTATCGGCTTTTTTATCACGATTATCAAAGTCAGAAAAACGCAAACTGCTGCTGAAAGCGCGGAACGAGCCGCGGGGCAAATGCACAAAAGTATAAGAAAATTAGATGCGCTTTCAGAAATTTCTTCTGTAACGGAAATGTTAAGTGAGATAAAACGGTTGCAACGCGAAAAATCATGGAAAGTCGCCCTGGATCGCTATGGTTTTGTCAAAAAATCCTTGATCAATATAAAGTCAATGCATTCCGATTTATCAAATGACCATAAAAAGAAACTTCAAGGCGCTATCCAACATTCAACAAATATTGAGGCTTCTATTGAAATCGGCTTGGAATATGAAGATCGGCTGCCGGGCGTCCCTGAAATAAACAATTTACTTGCAAAGCAAATTGATCGATTAAATGAAATTGTAACAACGATGAAAAATAAAGTTGTCATAACGAATAGGTGATAAAATGGTGCTTCAAAAAATTGCTTTGATCGTTCAAAAATTATATAAACAAACCGAAAAAGGTGAAATTGTTTGGGAAAAAACGCTCGATAAAAATGTTTTTCAAACATCTCTTCCGAAATATAGTTTACAAATTTCTAAAGAAGAGCGCCTTGACGTTGATTATGGAGTTCCGGTAACATTTGAGTATTATAAAATTTCATTTTTTAACAGTGAGGGAAACCTCATCGAAGATATTACCGGCGCTCAATTATCAAAAGAGTTGCCGAATGCTGAAGATATTCTCAAAAGTATGTTTACGACGGCAAGAAGAATCGCTTTGAATGCTGAAGAAGCATTTGATGAGATTATCACAGAATTAGAGGGGAATGAACATTAATCCCGGCATCTTGAAACAATGGAGATTTAACTTAAATGAGTATTCACTCAATTCTATTGTCCCGGCACTCCCAAAATTTGTTTTTTAAGCTCCTCCTTCCAACCCGGTTTATCCGGTAAAAATAATTCGGAAACAACAATGGCAGAACTCTTTGGCCTTGATTTAGGCGCGCATTTAGAAGCGATTGTCTCGGAATTTGCCGCTCGCGAAAGCATTTACGGCTACCCGAAACGTAAAATGTGGTTTGGTTTCGACGGCGTCGATTTTTCAACGCCGTTCCACGACAAAGTTGCCGCAACGCCGTTGGGCCCGGCATCCGGCCCGCATACGCAATTGGCGCAAAACATCGTGCTGAGCTTTTTGGGCGGCGGGCGCATCATGGAGCTGAAAACCGTGCAGATCAAAGACCGGCTGGAAATTCCGCGCCCCTGCATCGATGTGCGCAATATCGGTTTTAACGTGGAGTGGTCGCAGGAACTGCGGTTGGCTGATTCCTTCCGGGAGTACGTAACTGCCTGGGTGCTGCTGAAACTCATCGAGGAACTGGAAATCCTGGGCATTTCCAAAGGCGATCCCTTTTACCGCACGGTGTTCGACGTCTCCGCCGGTTATGATTTGGCGGGGATTTCCTCGCCGGAAATGCACCAATGGCTCAGCGACATCCGCAACGCCGAGGCGGAAATCGCCAAAACGCTGGAGACGCTGCCGCCCAAATTCGCCCATCTCAAAAAGCTGCCCATCGATCCGCGCATCGCCGACTCGGTGACGCTCTCCACCTTTCACGGCTGCCCCCGTGATGAAATCGAAGCCATTGTCAAACACCTGATCGGCGAGCACGGTTTTCACGTGATCGTCAAAATGAATCCGACAATTTTGGGCTACGAATTTGTCCGAAAAACCGTTTGCGAAGATTTGGGATACCGGCACATCCAACTCGATCCGGCGGCGTTTGAGCATGATTTGCAGTTTGATGAGGGCGCGGCCATGATGAAGCGGCTGGAAAAATTTGCCGCGCAACACGGGCGAAAAGTCGGCGCGAAATTTACCAACACGTTGGTGGTGAAAAATCACGACAGGGTTTTCAGCGACGCGGTGATGTATCTCTCCGGCGCGCCGCTGCATGTGCTTGCCATGAACGCCATGCACAAATTTCGCGGCGCGGTTGGCGAACATCTGCACATTTCCTTTTCCGCCGGGATCAACAAGCAAAATTTTGCCGACGCGGTGCGCTGCAACATGAAACCCATCACTACCTGCACGGATTTGCTGAAAACCGGCGGTTACACCCGCATGTTCGATTATTTGAAAAATTTGCAAAAAGAGATGCTTGCCGGTGGAAGCCACGCGATTGCAGATTTTATCCGGCACGGCGCCGGCGGGAAAACGAGCGATCTCAATCACGCCGGCATGATCAACGCGCGGCGAATTGTGCCGATGTTGGTGGAAAACCCGCGCTATCATTTTGAGAAAAATCAAAAAGCGCCGCCCAAGCGCGACAGTCATTTGGTATTGTTCGACTGCATCACCTGCAACAAATGTTTGCCGGTGTGCCCGAACGCGGCTAATTTTTCCATTCCAAGTTCCATTGGAGAGTTGACAATTTCCAATTATCAATTAAATGATGGAAATTTTGTGCCAATCGACGGCGGGAAATTTGTGATCGCCAAAGACCGGCAAATCGCCAACCTGGCCGATTTTTGCAACGAATGTGGTGATTGCGACACCTATTGCCCGGAGCACGGCGGTCCCTTCATCGAAAAACCGCGCTTTTTTTCTTCAAAAGAAACCTACGAAATGTTTTCCGGCTACGACGGTTTTTATTTTGCCAATCCCAACGAAATGATCGGGCGCATTGAGGGCCGGGAATATTCCCTGGCAGTCGAGGATGAACATCGTCGCTACCGCTGGCGTTCAACGGTAGTGGATTTTACATTGGATGAAAATGGGCGGCTGCTTACCGGGAAAACGCTGGCAAATGTCGCTGAAAATGTGCAAATTGATCTGACGCCGTTTTGGATTATGAAAACGCTGTTTGAAGGGCTGGCGCAGGAACCGGCGGCGTATCCGGCGATTGTATTGAAAGAATCCACGAATGGTTCAAGGTAGCAAAAAATCGGAGTAATTAATGAAGAAAGATGAGTTGATCAAGTTTTGGATTGAAAGCTCCGACAGAGATTGTAAAACAATGCAACATTTATTTGAAAAGAAAGATTATTCTTGGGCGCTTTTTATTGGTCATTTAGTAATTGAGAAGCTATTGAAAGCCATTTATGTTCAAAAAATTGATATTCACCCTCCCTATACTCACAATTTATTGCGGTTGGCTGAAAAATCAGAAATAGAGATGACTGAAACACAGAAAGACTTTTTGGTTACAGTCACAGCTTTCAATATCAGGGCAAGGTATGATGACTATAAATTGGCATTTTATAAGACTTGTAATCGAAAATATACCAAAAAATGGGTTGAAGAAATTGAAGGGTTTAGAGAATGGATCAAAAAGCAGCATTTGAGATCGTAAAAGCATTCATTGATTACTTGAAAAGTAACCGGTTCAATGTGCGAAAGGCTTATATCTTTGGCTCTTACGCGCGGGGAAATTTTAATGAAGACAGCGACATTGATTTAGCAATTGTTTTAGACAAATTGCCAAATAGTTTTGCAATGCAGGTTGAATTAATGAAACTAAGTCGAAAATTCGATACAAGAATTGAACCGCATCCCTTTGATGAGGCAGATTTTAATTCATCAAATCCCTTTGCCAATGAAATTCTAAACTTAGGAATCGCTGTGAATTGATATTCACCACCTGTAACCGTAATAATTCAATAGGCGCCTTTCCTAAGGGTTGGCGAAAAAACCGGCGGCGTATCCGGCGATTGTGTTGAGAAGAAATTTAGATAATCGGGCATTCGAGGCGTAATAATTGTCGCATTTTGAGCGAGGATTTGCGACTTGCTTTCAAACGGATTCTTTGCTAAACTTTTTTACCGCTAACTTGACCTTCAGGAGCCAAATATGTTTGCTGGGAAAAAAATCCAAATTACCCTTGATAGTGAACTTGCTCAGAAAATCCAGACAGATGCTGAGGTGAAAGAAGTCGGCATTGATGCGTTTTTTTGCCGCGCATTGCGTTTTTATTTGTCACAGTCCGGCAAGGATGAACGCAAAACGAAGCGGCAGTATAAAAAAGGTTATGGCAAATCAAATCTTACTGAATTAACCCGGGAGATGAAGGATTGGGAAGAAGCGCAAGTCTGGCCGGAATTTTAATTCGAAAGCAACATATTTAGTAGTGGCAGTAATGAATGTATTCAGATTTCTAACGATTTTATTTTTGTCTTTAGCGTTCAGTTCCTGTTCCAAATTTACCTATAAACCGGGCAAATTCGATCCTTATGCGGGACTTTATTCCCGGCGTGTGGCCTGGGACGGAGAAAGTTTAACGTTGAAGGAAGACTCGACTTTTCAATATCGTTATCGAACAGACATCGGCGGAACATCGATAACAGGATTTTATGATGTTAGAAATGATACCATTATTTTAGATGATGATTTTAGAATTGAGTATATTGACATATTTCGAGTTCGGGAAAAACGAGACACTGATAAAACGACGAAAACCATCCGGTTTGTGGATTTTAAAGGAGAAAATTTACGGCTTCCGGTCGAATTATACTTCAATACCGATAGCAATAACGTTTATTCCAACAAATATCTGTATCGTTATTCATCAAAATCAAAAATACCGACGTATCTGTACAAAGAGATTATGGTCGATTCAATTGAAAGCATAACTCCGATACGAATCATTACATTTAAAATCAACATGTTGGAATTTGAATACGAATTAATGGATGCTTTGGCAAATGAGATTACCATTTTTATGGATCAGACAAATCGCGAGATCAGAGAATCGAGCCGTTTCCGCAAAAAGAAAAAATGGCTTTTCCGCGGGGATAGGGTTTACTTACTTGATGCACAGGATCAACCGGGTGAAAAGCGCTGTTTAATCCGCAAAGGCGGATGTTGAGACTGCTTTTTCACATGGTTGGCAAAAGCGCCGGCGGCATATCCGGCGATGGTGTTCAGCCGGGAAAATAAAGGGCTAAAAGTCAATGAAAAATGAGCAAAAATTAAAACTGACATCTATTCACCCGGATGGGCAAACCATAAATTTTGGCGATATCACAATTTTGTTGGGGGCGAATGGTTCCGGAAAAAGCAATTTTATTTCCTTTTTTTCAATGCTTAACTATATGATGACCGGTGCGTTGCAAACCTTCATCGGGGAAAGCGGCTCAACGGTATCGCTCCTGTATTACGGCCCGAAATATACCACTCGAATAAATGCATCCATAAAGTTCTCTTATTCTAAAGGGGACGATAGTTATAATCTTAGTTTAGCTCATGCCGCCGGTGATACGCTGATTTTTGTCGAGGAGACTATTTGTTGGAAACCCAAGGGAAGCGCCAAGACTCACAAGATCACTTTAGATCCCGGATTAAAGGAATCCGGGCTTTATGAAGAGGCTAAAAAACCCGAGGCAATATCGAGTAAAATCATTTATAACCTTCTCAGAAGTTGCCAGGTCTTTCAGTTTCACGATACCTCCAGGGCTTCAAAAATTAGAAGCAAAGGTTATATTAACGACAATCGTTTCCTCTACAGCGACGGCGGTAATTTGGCGGCTTTTTTGTACGCGTTGAAAAACAACGGCAAGGGACAAAAATATTACCACCGGATCATTCGCTATATTCAACAAATCTTGCCGCAATTTTCGGATTTTGAACTTTTTCCGTCCCCTTTAAACGAGAATTACGTCATACTCAACTGGAAAGAAAAAGGATCGGAATATTTATTTGGCCCGCATCAATTATCAGACGGTTCATTGCGATTTATGGCAATGGCAACGTTATTGTTGCAGCCGCCGGAAACATTGCCGTCTGTAATCATCCTGGATGAACCGGAATTAGGATTGCATCCATCGGCGATCTCCGTGCTTGCCGGAATGGCTAAAACGGCCAGTAAACATTGTCAGGTAATTATGGCGACTCAATCCCAAAGACTCGTTGATGAATTCGAGCCAGCCAATATTGTCGTCGTAGAAAGAAACCAGCAAAAAAAGTGCAGTGAGTTTTTAAGCCTTGAAGAAGATAAGTTAAACAAGTGGCTGGAGCGGTATAGCTTAAGCGAGCTGTGGGAAAAAAACGTTTTGGGAGGTCAGCCATAAACTTTATCCGGTTAAATATCACGGTAGAAGGCCAAACCGAGGAACGATTTGTAAAAGATACTTTGGTAAATTATCTTGGGCGTTTCCAGGTTTCAACCAATGTTCGCCGCGTGCTGACGGGAAGAGATCGAGGCAGATATTTATCGCGGCGGATTGCTCAATTATCAAAAAGCAAAATTCGATATTATGACTTGGTTAAAAGAAGATGATAACCCGGAAGCGCGTTTTACCACAATGTTTGATTTATATGCTTTACCTACTGATTTTCCAAAACTTAGCCATGCTGATAAAATTACTGAACCATACAAAAAAGTCGTTTTTCTGGAAAATGCGATGAGAGAAGATATCCGGGATCACCGCTTTATTCCCTATCTGCAGCTTCACGAATTTGAATCGCTCGTTTTGGCTAATCCACGTATGCTTGAGTTGGAGTATTTTGAACATGAAAGTGCTATTTCCGAACTGGAAAAATTGTTGGCAGATCATCAAAACAATCCCGAACTCATTGATGATGGCAGGGAAACCGCCCCATCAAAAAGAATCCTGAAACGTGTACCGGAATATAACAAAGTCAGTGTTGGCGCGGTTTTGGCGGGAATCGAAGGCATTGAAAGTTTGAAGAAGAAATGCCGGCATTTTTGTGATTGGATCGATGGGCTGGAAAAACTTGCAAAATCCGGCTAAAATGTGATAGAAATAGAAAAAACAAGGCGACTTGGCATGGAATTTATTATAAACGGAGAGAGAAAGACATACACCGGCGATCCCCAACGCACGCTATTGAGCTACTTGCGGGAAGACGCCGGCATCATTTCGCCAAAGGATGGCTGCGCGCCCCAGGCGGCCTGCGGTTGCTGCGCGGTGCAGCTCAACGACAAAGCCGTGCTTTCCTGCGCCATTAAAATGGAAAAAGTGGCCGGCGGAACGGTGATCACCACCGAGGGAATGAGCGAGCGGTTGCAACAAATTTTCGCCAACGCCTTTGTGGAAAAAGGCGGGGTGCAGTGCGGCTTTTGTATTCCCGGCATCGTGATGCAGGGAAAGGTGCTGTTAGAGCACAATTCCAATCCCAGCCGCGCGGAAGTTTCCAAGGCGCTGACCCCGCATTTGTGCCGCTGCACCGGCTACAAAAAAATCGAGGACGCCATTTTGTATGCCGCAGAGGCGCTGCGCGAGGAAAAAAGCATTCCCAAACACACTTCCGGCGGAAAAATCGGCGACCGGCATCCAAAGTATGAAGCCGCGCAATTGGTTTTAGGCCAGCAGCCTTACGTGGCGGATATGAAGCTGCCCGGCATGGCGTTCGGCGCGTTGAAGTTCAGCGATCATCCCCGCGCAAAAGTGTTGGCGATTGACACCTCGGTGGCAGAAAAACTGTCCGGGGTGCTGCGCGTTTTTACGGCAAAAGACATTCCCGGCGAACGCCACACCGGGCTGATCGTTCCGGATTGGCCGCTGATGATCGAGATTGGCGAGGAAACCCGCTACATCGGCGACGTGCTGGCCGGCGTGGTCGCCGAAACCGAGCAAATTGCCCGCGCCGCCGTTGAATTGATCCGCGTCGAATACGAAGTGCTGGAGCCGCTCACCGATCCCCACAAAGCCGCGCTGCCGGATGCGCCCAAAATTCACCCCGGAGCGCCGGGGAATTTGCTCTCGGAAACCATCATCAAGCGCGGCGACGTGCAAAAAGCAATGGTGGAATCCGCATTCATCAGCCGCGGCGTTTATGAAACCCAGCGCATTGAGCACGGCTTTATGGAGCCGGAATGCTGCATTGCCGCGCCGCGAAAAACAGGCGTGAAGGTCTGGTCGCAGGGGCAGGGTATTTACGAAGATCGCAAGCAAATTGCGAAATTGCTCGATTTGCCGGAGCACGATGTCGAAATCGTCCTTGTTTCCAACGGCGGCGGTTTCGGCGGAAAGGAAGACCTTTCGGTGCAGGGCCACGCGGCGCTGTTTGCCTTGCTGCTGCAACAGCCGGTCAAAATTACCCTCACTCGTGATGAGTCAATCAACATGCACCCCAAGCGTCACCCGATTTGGATGGATTACAGTGTCGGCTGCGATCTCGCCGGAAAAATCACTTTTGTGAAAGCCCATTTTGTCGGCGACACCGGCGCGTACGCCTCGGTGGGCATGAAAGTGCTGGAGCGATCCGCCGGGCACGCCACCGGCGCGTATGCCGTGGCAAATGTGGATGTGGAAAGCCGGGCGTTTTACACCAACAATTTGCCCTGCGGAGCCATGCGCGGCTTTGGGGTCAACCAGGCGACTTTTGCGCTGGAAAGCTGCATCGACGATTTGTGCGAACAGGGCGGCTTTGACCGCTGGCGGTTTCGCTACGACAACGCCCTGCGGGAAGGCGACATGACTTCCACCGGCCAGGTTGTCGAAGGCGGCTGCGGGATTCGCGAGACGCTGCTGGCCGTGAAAGATGAATTTTACGCCGCCAAATACGCCGGCCTGGGCTGTGGGATCAAAAACACCGGCATCGGCAACGGCATGCCCGATGAAGGCAAGGTAAAGATCGAAATTGCCGCGCCGGACCGGGTGATTGTGCATCACGGCTGGACCGAGATGGGCCAGGGCGTGCATACCATGGCCGTGCAGTTTCTGTGCAACGAAACCGGCGTCAACCCGGATTTTGTGGAAGTGCGCGTGGAAACCGCCGCGGAAGCGCCGGCCGGGATGACCACCGCGTCCCGCGCCACCTCGATCATCGGCAACGCCATCATCGCCGCGAGCAAGGCGTTGAAAGCCGATTTGCAATCGCATTCCCTGTCCGATTTGGTTGGCAAAACCTACGAAGGTGAATGGGTGTGCGATTGGACCACGAAGCCCGGAAAAGAAAACGGGAAAGTGATCACGCATTATTCGTATAGCTATGCCACGCAGTTGGTTATTTTAAACGACGACGGGCAGATTGAAAAAGTGATCGCCGCGCACGACGCCGGAAAAATCGTCAACCCGACCTTGTTCGAGGGACAGATCGAGGGGTCGATTCACATGGGATTGGGCTACGCCCTGCGCGAGGATTTGCCCTCGGAAAAGGGCGTGCCGAAGAGCACCCGGCTGCGCAAGTGCGGCATTTTGCGCGCCAAGGAAACCCCGGAAATCGTGGTGATCGGCGTGGAAGTGCCGGATCCGCACGGGCCGTACGGCGCGAAAGGCGTCGGGGAAATCGGGCTGGTTCCCACGGCCGGCGCTGTGGCCAACGCTTATTATCAATTTGACGGAGAACGGCGTTACAAACTGCCGCTCGGCATCAAAATTCGCCGGAATCCCGCCCAAAAAACGGCAACGGCGGAGATCGAACGCGGATGAGGCGGATTAAAACGAAGTCACATGTAACTCATTTAAAATGCGTCACTTGCGCACGGAAATTTTCGCCGGGGGAGATTGATTACACCTGCCCGGATTGCGGGCCGTTGCGCGGCACCCTTTCGGTGCAGTATGACTACGACGCGGTAAAAAAAGTACTCACCCGCGCTTCTCTCGCAAAAAACCGGGAAGCCACACAATGGCGCTACCTGCCCATTTTACCCATCGATCAGCCGGAATTTATTCAGCCGCTGGCAGTGGGGTGGACGCCCCTCTATCACAGTCAACGGTTGGCGGATGAATGGGGAATAAAATCCCTGTGGGTGAAGGACGATGGAAGAAATCCTTCGGCGTCGTACAAAGACCGGGCCAGCAGCGTGGCGGTGGTGAAAGCGCTGGAAAAGGGCGTGGAAACCATCACCGTGGCTTCCACCGGCAATGCCGCCTCGGCGCTGGCCGCGTTTACCGCCATGACCGACCTCCAAACCGTTATTTTTGTGCCGCAAAATGCCCCGCGTCCCAAGCTTGCCCAACTGCTGCTTTTCGGCGCAAACGTGGTGCAGGTGAAGGGAACTTATGACGACGCTTTTGATTTGTGCACCGCCGCCGCTGAAAAATGGGGCTGGTACAACCGCAGCACGGCGATTAATCCCTATCTTGGCGAAGGCAAAAAAACCGGCGCGCTGGAAATTAGCGAGCAGCTCGATTGGAACGCGCCCGATTATGTGTTTGTCTCCGTGGGCGATGGCTGCATTTTCCAGGGGGTGTGGAAGGGGTTTTGCGATTTTTTCGCATTGGGACTCATCGACAAATTGCCCAAAATGATCGGGGTGCAGGCAGCCGGGGCCGCGCCGTTGGTAAACGCCTGGGAATCCGGGGCGGATCACTGCCGACTGCTGACGCCGCAGACCGTGGCGGATAGCATCTCCGTCGGCGTGCCGCGCGATCAAATCAAAGCGTTGCAAGCGGCGCGGGAATCCGGGGGGCGATTTGTGGCGGTTTCCGACGCGGAGATTTTGGCGGCGATCAAAACCCTGGCGCAATCCGTGGGCGTGATGGGCGAACCGGCCGGCGCAACCGCCCTGGCCGGGGTGAAAAAATGCGCTGATACCGGTTTGCTGCGCCGCGATGACGCCGCCGTCGCGATGATCACCGGCAATGGTTTGAAAGACATCGACGGGGTGATGAAAGCCGTGGACGCAGCGCCGGTTTTGGTCGGGAACGCGCTGGATGAGGTGGCCGCGGCGTTAAAGCTTGTGTGAATTAAAACATTGTGGAAACGCTGCAAATTTTGTGGCAAGGTACCGGTAGGGGCGAACGGCCGTTCGCCCCTACCGCCGGGCATCCATTGAAACGGTAGATTTTGGAAATGACAAAATTTTTCAGAGAACGAACAAATTACCAGGTATCATTTGAATTCTGAGAAAACAGATTACGACGTGGTTGTGATTGGTTCCGGCCCGGCCGGGGCGACGACAGCCCGATTTGCGGCGACTGGCGGCTTGCGAGTTCTGTTAGTCGATAAAAAACAGGAGCTTGGCGCACCCATTCAATGCTCCGGCGCGGTCAGCGCACACGCCCTCGGCGACGCTGAAGTCACTCCCCACCCGGAATTTGTGCTCACCGCGATTAACGGATTTGTGGTCTATGATGAAGACGGGAAGCACGCGGTTTTGGATTATCGCGAATTAAAACCGGAGAATTACGCTCACAAACCGTTGGGATATGTGGTGGATCGCCGCCGTTTTGATCGCCATTTAATGCGGCTTGCTGAACAAGCGGGCGTGGAAAACTGGCTGAAAACCGAAGCGCTGGGATTTGAGAAAATCGACGCCGATTGCATCGAAGTGCGATTGCAAAAGCTTGGGAAAGAAATCGCTGTTCGCACGCGAATCATCGTCGGTGCGGATGGCTTGCAATCGCAGGTGGGCAAGTGGGCCGGTTTACGCACCCAAATTAAATTGAGCGAGTTGGCTTCCTGTCTGCAATTTGTGATGGACGGCGTGGAGACGAACGGGCTGCTGGAACTCATCACCGGGCACAAATGGGCGCCCGGCGGGTATGCCTGGCTTTTTCCCAAAAATAATGGATTGGCGGAAGTCGGTCTCGGCGTGATCCGC
>CAYVDX010000020.1:0-13776 GCA_964450485.1 uncultured Calditrichaceae bacterium | reverse complement strand
AAACCCGGTTAACCGGAAATGTGCACAGCCTGGCGTTGAAGTTTTTGGGAGACCCTCAACGCGGGATGGATTTCTTTGATCAACCGATCATTCGCTGTCGCTCCCGCCGGGAATCCGTGGAGGAAACGGTGGATACACCGCTATAATAATTTCGCAAGGATTGATACAGTTTGAACAACAAAAAGCCGGGTGTTCACCCGGCTTTTTGTTGTATCCATTCATTTTATCTCGTTCCGAGATTCTGCCTCAATAGTTCATCCTCACGCGCGAGGCAGAGCCTCAAATCATGACGCTCCACAGCGGAGCCATGGAGCGAGAGGGAAGGGATTGAAAGCGGGCATCAGCCTACCGCGTAATCGCCAATTTGTCGATTTTTTCAATGGTTTTTTCGCCATCGTTAATCACAATTTTGTAAAGATAGACGCCATTCGCTAACAAATTTCCATCTTCATCGCGGCCATCCCAGGGGATTTTGTTAAACCCGGGGCGGGCAAAATCTTCGATTTGACGAATCAACCGTCCCGTTACGGTATAAACTTTGATCATCGCATCCGCAATGCCGTTTGGCGATTGAAATTGAAAGGTGAATGTCGTTTCGTCTTCAAAGGGATTGGGATAATTTACCACATTCGCAATCGTGAGGTCAGTCGCTGTAGCCGTGGTAAAAGTAACTTGCTGCTCGTTAAAATTATTCAGGTTATCCCACGCGGTAATGGTCAAGGTATGCTGTCCGGCAGCCATGGCCGGCAGGGTGTAGCGAAGTTTACCTTCACTGTAGCTATCTTCATTATAAACAAAGAAGTCGGTCACATCTTTTTTGATGCTTCCATCTACAATTAGCTCAATTTTATGACCCACTTCGCCGGTCAGGTTGATGCCGTTGACATCGCTGAGTTCAATGATCAGTTCAGCTTGCTGACGAATGTAATCGCCGTCGAAAAAGTCCGGCTGTTCCGGGAAGGAAAAGCGGATTTCCGGCCCCTCGGCGTCGCTGATTTGAGAAGCCGTGCCGGTAAACAGCAAATCACTTTTGTAACCTACCGCGTCATAAGATTCTTCGCTCCAGGCATAAATACTGATGCGCCCGGTTCGCGAATTCTGGTATTTGATGGATTTCGGCACGATAAAACTGGCGTCTTCAATCTTGCCATTTTTTACCGAAACCACGCCCTTGAAAATGGTGCCGCCCTGGCGGACATAGGATGTCTGTAAATTACGAAGACTGTCCACCGCGTCAAAAACCCTTACCAGGGCCTTGCCGTTAAAATTTGGAAGAAGATTGCCATTGCGATCGACGACGCTGGCGTCAACGGAAACGCGGGAAAGCGCTTTCAACGTATCGCGGGAGACGTGATCGATTTTGATAACGTTTTGCGGGTCTGCCAATTGCAGCGCTACATCGCCGAACAGGTGGTATTTCTGGTCATTGACTGCTCCGGTAATCGCGATATTCATGGCGTCCCCCACCAACAGGGAATGCTGGTTGTCGTCTTTGGTATGAAACAAATTCCGAAACAAATCTTCCACAAAATCAAGGTTTTCAAAGGCAAATGTGGGGCGGGACGCCGCCAGCGAGGCAATGCCGCCGCTTTTGGACCAGGCCATTTCTTCCGCCATCGAGGGCACATTGGGGTTGTCGTATTGCCCCCAGGTGCAGGTGGCGGCAATCCATAGCGGCAGGGTTGCGTCGTCTTTAATGAGCGGCAGATCGCGCGCCTTGGTCAACACCTGCTCATGCGCCCAGGTATTCGGGTCGCCGTGTCCAAAAAAGTTGATGATCAGGGTTCCGCGGTTGATTTGATCCAGCAAATCACGGGTTGCCCCGGGCTTTTGCCGCCCCAGGCCGCCGGCGACGGTTTCGTATTCAACCAGGTAAATTTTTGAAAATTCAAATTTGTTTGGCGTGGCGTTAACGATTTTTTCCGTTTGTGACAGGTGAAAGAATTCGTTACAGGCATTGGTTCCCGCGCACTCGTCATCGGCGACAAATGTTATGGTGTTTTGCCAGCCGGCTTTTAGTTCATTTGTGTTTTTGAAAGCATTGGCATATTCGTGTAACTTTCGTACATAATTTTCAATATCCGCAACAGAATTTGCCGGAAACCGCGCAATCGTCAACTGCGGATCGAGCCGGCTGTTGTCGATCGCGTTGATGGCCGTGTAAAAATTATCCGTGACCCGGCTGTCGATGTCATTGTTTGCCGTGATCTCAAATAACGGCACGCGGTTGATATATTCGGTAAGTTCGATATTGCGATAGTCGTAGCTGCCATCGCCCAAAAGTTGAACATAAATCGGGCGATTGGCCGCCGGATCCGCGGTATTTGCACCCCAGTTTTCATAAGCATATTTGATAAAATCGCGGATCGCTGCCGGATCCGGCACACCGGAGGAAAATTCCCGGTAAATTTCACTGACCTTCACGCGTTCGGTTTGAATCGGGTTTGGAAATTGCGTTTCCTTGAAATCTTCCCAGGCTTGCGCCGCGTCGTAAAATTCATCCGCGGTGATCAACAGCAAACGTCCCTTGCGATTCGGATCGCGCAGGTTGGGACTGTTTTCAATCCGTTCGATCAGCTCCACGGGTTTTACTGCCGCATCGGCAAAAACGTAATACTGACGGCCGGTCGCACCCTGGCTGCTGACTTGCTGAAATCGCGTGGCGCTGCCATTCCCCAACGGCGTTATCGCCTGAATATTGGCAAAATCCGTGACATCCCAAATGCGATTTGTGCCGCCGGGTAATCCGCTGACGCTGAATTCGACCGGGCTGGCGGTCACCTCGTAATAAATTTTCAGCGCATTGTTTTCCGCGATAAAGGGACGTTTCAGGGCGAGCTTAAAATAGTCCAGAAACATGTAGCAGCCTTCCCGATTGCCGGTGTAATTAATTTGAAGCGTATTACTGCCGCCGCGCAGCGCTGAAGTCGTCGTTGAAACGATTTTGTCCCCGGATCTGTTAAAGCTTATATTTTGGGCAAGGTTGGCGTTATTTATGCTGTAGTCAACCGTATAACGGTAAAACGCACCGTCAAAATATCTTGCCCCGGAACCGCCTTTAAACCGGATCGTAAATTGAGCATTGTCGGGAATAATGTTTTGGGGAAGCTCAAAATCGATGCTGCCTTGTTGGGCAGTGCCCTGGAACCGTTCCCAATACCAATCCAAACCGGATTGCAAAATATTGTGTTGATCTTGGAAAAAATATAAATGATCCGTAAACTCGTTTACCTTTACCGCATTTGAAAGGTTGGCTGAAGCGGCGATATTGATCCGTTTTCCGAGCTTTTGGTTGAATGTTAGCAGCACATAATTTGTTGAAGAATAAGGATTTAAATAGTGCTCCCATTTGCCGGACGCGGCATTGTAGTCCCATCCCTCGATGGTGCGGGCGTAAAACAGGATTTTTTCGTCGCTGTCAAGCACCCCATTGTTGTTGCTGTCCCGCACATCAATGGCGATTTCATTTAATCCTTCGGGGCGAGGGGTATTCACATTGATTGGTAATCGCCTGCCGTCATTGCTGAACATTTGAATGGTGCTGACGTCAACGCCGGAAATATCGACATTTTGGCTTTGCAAAAAACTGCCGCTGATTTCGTAAATGCCTTCCTCGGTGATGGGGATTTTGAACCAATCGCCGACGCTGAAATCGTAATCCGAACCCCGCAGCTGCAATGACGTTCGCCGCGGCGTCGCCCAATTTGCCGCCTGATCAAAATTCAACAGGCGTTGCTGCAAAATGCGTTTTTCCGCGCCGGCAAAACGAATGGGGTTGGCGGCGATAGTGCCGTTCCGGAGTTGTAAATGGACGGTTAATTTCTTTAACAGCCGCACGCGCTTTTCGGACGGGTGATATTGCACCGGGAAAATTTTAATATCAACGACGCGCATAAAACGATGGGTGTACGGCGCGCTAACCCGCACGATGTCGCCGGGGTAGGGGGCCGCGCTTTTGTAAATGGCTTC
Organism: uncultured Calditrichaceae bacterium; assembly: GCA_964450485.1. Taxonomy (GTDB): domain Bacteria; phylum Calditrichota; class Calditrichia; order RBG-13-44-9; family J075; genus JACKAQ01. The sequence continues at coordinate 9,807 of CAYVDX010000020.1, read as the reverse complement.
ATCCACCGGAAGGCGATGGTCATTTTGCAGATCATTGACATAAATCGCCGGCATCAAATTGAGATCGTTCAACTCAGATTGTTCGACAATATTATATTGGCTGGAAACCGTTGCGCCGGGCGGAATGGCCACCCGGGTAACGACATACGGAATAATGGGACGCCCGGCTTCCAAAAACGCGCGCGATTCATCAAAATTCAACACGGCAAAATCATCATTGTCAATATGCACGGCATTGATTGAAATATCCGGCAGCGTATATTCAATCGATATTTGTTTTTGGGTTTGATTCAACAGGGTGCTTTGTGCGACGATGTTGCCCTGTATGAAAAAACTCATTAATGCTATATAAAACAAACGCTTGGTCATTATGGAGTGCTCCTGATTATTCCCAATGAAAAACCTGTTTTTTTACTTTTAACCAACGAAAAATTTTTACGTTCAAAAGTAATAGAATTATTTACTTCGATGCAAATCATAATTCGGCATATTTTTAAAACGATCTAAGACAAAACTGCTCAAAATGCAGTATCTTACCTAACATTTTTGAAAGTAGCTGCGTGCTGCATTTCATCTCTACTTTCAGATTTATTTCATTTATTTCGAAAATTTTGTAACATCATCGTTAAAATTAGACGATTAAATGTATCATTGCAATGGGGAAATACGGTAACATCGTTCAATTTTATTGGTTTTATGTAAAATCGATTACTGACAATTTCGTCTCAAAAGGAATAGTTTCACAAAAAATTTTTTTTTGTTAGAACATAAATTTCTCTGCTTTATATTTGGGCGTTTTATTTGAAACGGGATGACGGCAGGGATACGGGGAGAGTCGTTCTAAATTAGGGGTTTTCCAAAAAAATCAAGCAATCATTATTAAAGCACGAATACACGACATCCATAAATATATGTGTCCATTTTTTGTTCTCGAAAAGCAAGACGTATCGAAATAGCATAAAGATTTTAATAATATTATTTTTAATGAGGAAGGTATGGGAACAACGAAAATAACAAAAGGTTTGGATATTCCCATTGCCGGAGAACCGGAGCAAAGTATTCGCGAAGGACGCAATGTGCATCGTGTTGCGCTTATCGGTCCGGATTACATCGGAATGAAACCGGGGATGAAAATCGCCGTTGGCGATGAGGTAAAAACCGGGCAAGCGTTATTCTTCGACAAAAAAATGCCGTTGGTGAAATATACTTCTCCCGGAGCGGGCAAAGTCGTTGCCATCCATCGCGGCGAAAAGCGTGTATTTTTATCAATGGTGATTCAATTAGACGGGGATGGAGAAATAACGTTTGAAAACCATCGCGTCGCGGATTTGGCGGGTCTGTCACGTGAAGCGGTGGTAAAATTGCTGCTGGAATCGGGACAATGGCCGCTGCTGAGGCAGCGCCCATTTAGCAAAATTGCCAATCCTGAAGAAACGCCGAGATCGATCTTTGTCACGGCAATGGATTCGGAGCCGCTGGCGCCCAAAATCAGCAAGCTGCTGGAAGGAAAAGAGGAACTGTTTCAATTCGGTTTGCAGGTGCTGGGGCGTTTAACCGACGGAAAAATTTACGTTTGCAAATACCCGGATGAAAATATTCCGGTTGGCAACGCCGCACGGGTAGTGACGGAAAATTTTAGCGGTCCGCACCCGGCCGGTTTAGTAGGCACGCACATGCACTTTTTAGACCCGGTGGGTCGAAATCATATCAATTGGTATATCAATGCCCAGGATGTTGCGGCAATCGGCTATTTATTTACCACCGGGAAAATATTTTTAGAGCGGATCGTTTCATTCGCCGGGCCAGCCGTCCAAAAACCCGGTTTGATAAAAACGCGGGTTGGCGCTTCCCTGTTTGACCTGACCAAGGGCGCATTGACAGACGGAGAAAACCGGGTGATTTCCGGCTCGGTGCTCTCCGGCAGAACCGCGACCCAGGAAATGGGGTATTTGGGGCGTTTTCATCACATTGTCAGTGCTTTGCAAGAAGGAAAGAAAAAAGAGTTCCTGGGTTGGCTGGCGCCCGGTTTTGATAAATATTCCTCTAAGTTTTTAGTCGCATCGAAGCTGTTGGGACGAAAAAAATTTGCATTTGATACCGCGCTCAACGGCGGCAGGCGTGCCATTGTGCCGGTTGGAAATTACGAAAAAGTCATGCCGTTGGATATTATTCCAACCTACTTGCTTCGCTCATTGGCCGTAAAAGACATTGAAGAAGCCGAGAAACTCGGCGCTTTGGAGCTTGGAGAAGAAGACCTTTCTTTATGCACATTTGTTTGCCAATCCAAGCTTGATTATGGTCCCATGTTAAGAGAAAATTTAACAATAATAGAAAAGGAAGGGTAGTGTGAAGTTCTTACTGGAATTTCTCCAAAAGCAAGAGAAATACTTTGAAAAAGGCGGGAAGCTGGAAAAACTTTATCCGCTGTTTGAAGCCACCGAGTCATTTTTGTACACACCCGGAAAAGTTACCAGGACGGCCGCTCATGTGCGTGATTTTATGGACTTGAAACGTGTAATGATGACGGTGGTAATCGCGCTGATGCCGGCTGTAATCATGGCTTTATATAATACCGGATATCAGGCGAATCTTGCCCTGCAAAAATTAGGCTTGGCCGAGGTGCAAAATTGGCGGGGGCCGGTGATGAAAATGTTAGGCATTGGTTGTGATCCCACCCGCATTCTTGACAACATGGTGCACGGCGCGCTTTATTTTCTGCCGGTTTACATCGTAACATTAGCCGTCGGCGGGATATGGGAAACACTTTTTGCCGTTATCCGCAAGCATGAAATAAACGAAGGGTTTTTAGTAACAAGTTTACTCTTTCCGCTGATTATGCCGCCGAACATTCCACTGTGGCAGGTTGCGATCGGCATCAGCTTCGGAGTTGTCATCGGCAAGGAGGTTTTTGGCGGCACCGGGATGAATATTCTCAACCCCGCGTTAACCGGTCGGGCATTTTTATTCTTTGCTTATCCGGCGCAGTTATCCGGGGATGCCGTATGGGTGGCTGTTGACGGATTTAGCCGGGCAACGCCGCTCGCCGAATTCGCCGACTCGGCGCTGCATCTCTCCGTGGCCTGGAAAGACGCATTCCTGGGATTTATTCCCGGATCGATGGGTGAAACTTCCACCTTGGCCTGCCTGCTTGGCGCGGCTTTTTTGATTTTTACCGGCATCGGCTCCTGGCGAATAATGATCAGCATGGTTGCCGGAATGGCCGTTTTTTCATCGTTTTTAAATATGATCGGCAGTGCGACCAATCCCATGTTCGCGGTGCCGCCCCATTGGCATTTGGTGATGGGCGGTTTCGCATTCGGCGCTGTTTTTATGGCCACGGACCCGGTCAGTGCGGCAATGACGCAAGGCGGAAAATACGTTTACGGATTTTTAATCGGCGCCATGGCGGTGCTGGTTCGGGTGCTAAACCCGGCATTTCCCGAGGGGGTAATGCTGGCAATTCTTTTCGGCAATGTTTTCGCGCCGATTATCGACCGTGTTTTTATCAATGCCAATATTAAAAGGAGGGTATTGAGAAGTGCAAACTGAAAGCATCAAAAACATCATCACCGTTGCACTGGGCGTCTGCCTGGTTTGTTCGGTTTTGGTCGCTGGCGCGGCGGTATCGCTTAGTTCGATTCAAAATCAGAACAAAAAGAATGAAAAGATCAAAAATATACTGATCGCGGGCGGCATTTACCAAAAAGACGTGCCGGTTGAAAAAACATACCGGGAAAAAGTCGATGCCAAATTGGTGGATTTGGAATCCGGCGACCTGGTACCAAAAGACATGCAGACCGGGTTGCTGGATATCGAATCTTTTGATATTAAAAAAGTTGCCAATGACGGCAAATTTGGCATGAGAATTCCGGAAAAAGAAGATATTGCCCGCATCAAACGCCGTCCCAAATACATGCCGATCTATTTTGTCAAGAACGGCGATCAGATCGAAAAGCTCGTTTTGCCCATTTATGGCAAAGGGCTGTGGTCAACGCTATACGGCTTTATTGCGTTGGATAAAGATTTAAAAACCATCAAGGGCATCACTTTTTACGAGCACGGCGAAACGCCCGGTCTTGGCGGGGAAGTGGATAATCCGCGCTGGAAAAAAATCTGGGACGGAAAAAAAGCCTACGACAATAACGGCGCGGTCATCATCCAGGTGATCAAGGGAAGAGTGAACCGGCAAAAGCCAGACGCCATCCACCAGGTGGATGGTTTGTCCGGCGCAACAATGACAACGCGCGGCGTTGATCAATTAGTGAAATACTGGCTGGGCAAAACGGGCTATGAGACTTTCCTCAATAAGATGAAAATGGAGGTTGCAAATGGCTAACAAATATAAAGAATTGCTTTTAGACCCAGTGTTTAACAATAACCCGATCGCTAAGCAGATTTTAGGGATATGTTCGGCGCTGGCAGTCACCGCCAAACTGGAAACATCCATTGTGATGGCGTTAGCGGTAACCTTTGTGGTTACCTTTTCCAACCTCGGCGTCAGCGTGGTGCGAAACCGGATTCCGAATAGCATTCGTATTTTGGTGGAGATGACCATCATTGCTTCATTAGTCATCGTGGCGGATCAGCTCATCAAGGCGTATGCCTTTGATGTCAGCAAACAGCTTTCGGTCTATGTCGGTCTGATCATCACCAACTGCATTTTGATGGGGCGTGCTGAAGCATTTGCACTCCAAAACGCCCCCGCCGCCAGCATTATCGACGGTTTGGGAAATGGTATGGGCTATGGTTTTGTGTTGTTATCCGTGGGTTTTATCCGGGAATTATTCGGTTCCGGTAAATTGTTGGGATTCACGGTTTTAGCAGCCAACACAGAAGGCGGGTGGTACACACCCAACGGGCTGATGCTGCTTTCCCCGAGTGCATTCTTTTTAATTGGCATGTTAATCTGGATCATCCGAACCTGGAAACCTGAACAGGTGGAGGAGGAATAATTATGTTAGAGCATTATATCAGCCTGTTTGTAAAATCTATTTTTATTGAAAACATGGCGCTGGCGTTTTTCCTGGGAATGTGCACGTTTATGGCATTGTCCAAACGCGTGGAAACCGCTGTGGGCCTGGGAATAGCGGTGGTTGTCGTGCAAGCGATTACCGTGCCGGTGAACAATTTGATTTTTAATAACGTTTTGCGGGATGGCGCGTTGGCCTGGGCCGGATTTCCGAATGTGGACCTCGGTTTTTTGGGATATTTGACCTACATTGGCGTCATTGCCGCGATGGTACAGATTTTGGAAATGTCGCTGGATCGCTTCATGCCCGCGCTTTATGCGACATTGGGCATTTTTTTGCCGCTAATCACAGTAAACTGCGCAATATTAGGCGGCACTTTATTTATGGTTGAACGCGATTATACCTTCGCGGAAAGCGTCGTTTACGGACTCGGCTCCGGCGCCGGCTTTGCCCTGGCGGTTATTGCCCTGGCGGGGATTCGGGAAAAAATGAAATACAGCAACGTTCCGGTAGGATTGCGCGGCCTGGGAATCACGTTCATCACCGTGGGGCTAATGGCGATTGCATTTATGCTGTTTTCCGGAATCCAATTATAGGAGAATTGTTTAATGGGTGGATTAAGTCTGGTTATTCTCAGCGTTGTCATGTTCATTTTAATTGTATTCGCGCTGGTAGGCATTATCCTTTTTGCCAAGGCAAAATTAGTGCCCACCGGTGAAGCAAAAATTGAAATTAACGACGATCCCGAAAAAATAGTGAATGTTCATGTCGGCGGAAAGCTGCTAAATGCGCTGGCAGAGCAAAAAATTTTCATCCCTTCGGCGTGTGGCGGCGGCGGCACTTGCGGAGAATGCAAACTGATCGTCAAGGAAGGCGGCGGTGATGTGCTGCCGACCGAAAAAGCCAAATTGACGCGCGGACAAATCCGCAATCACTATCGCCTCTCCTGCCAGGTGGCCGTAAAACAAGATATGAAAATCGAGGTGCCGCCGGAAGTATTCGAAATCAAAAAATGGGAATGCACGGTTCGTTCAAATCATAATGTGGCGACGTTTATCAAGGAATTGGTGTTGGAATTACCGGAAGGCGAAAATGTCGATTTCCGCGCCGGTGGATATATCCAGATCGAATGCCCTCCGCACCTCGTGAAATATTCCGATTTTGACATTGAAGAAGAATATCACAGCGATTGGGATAAATATGATGTTTGGCGATATGTCTCCAAAGTTGATGAAGAAGTTGTCCGCGCCTACTCAATGGCCAATTATCCGGAGGAAAAAGGTATCATAATGTTGAATGTGCGGATTGCTTCGCCGCCGCCGCGCATGCCGGATGTTCCGCCCGGAAAAATGTCTTCCTATATTTTTAGCCTTAAACCCGGCGACAAAGTCACGATTTCCGGTCCCTACGGCGAATTTTTTGCCAAGGATACTAACGCTGAAATGGTGTTTATCGGCGGCGGCGCGGGAATGGCCCCGATGCGCTCGCACATTTTTGATCAGCTAAAACGCCTCCATTCGCAACGAAAAATCAGTTTTTGGTATGGCGCTCGCAGCCTGCGCGAGGCCTTTTATGTGGAAGATTTTAATGAATTACAAGAAAAACATGATAATTTTAAATGGTATTTAGCACTTTCTGAACCGCTGCCGGAAGATAACTGGACGGGTTACAAAGGATTTATTCACCAGGTGTTGTATGATAATTATCTGAAAGACCATCCCGCGCCGGAAGACGTTGAATACTACATCTGCGGCCCCCCCATGATGAATGCCGCGGTCATCAACATGCTGGAAAACCTCGGCGTCGAGTCGGAAAACATTATGTTTGACGACTTTGGCGGGTAGCAGGTCAAATCGCATTTAAACAAAAAGCGTCGATACTCATGGCTGGTATTGGCGCTTTTTGTTTTAATTGAAATTGAACCTATTCCCTAAGCTTAATGCTTTTACCGTAAATATTAAAATGATTGAAAAGAATCACATCGCTGCTTACATTTCGCCTGATTTTTTAATGAGATGTCGAAATGAAACAAAAGAATTCTCATCATTATAAAGCATTTGTCATTGCGTTGTTTCTCCTTGTCAGTTGTACAACACCGGCGGATAAATTGTACAACGCCCACGGCAATACCATGGGCACGACGTATTCCGTAAAAATTGTAATGGGGACACCTCAAATTTTGCCGGAAATTGATGAAACCCTTTCCGCCAAAATTGACAGCCTGCTGTTCGCTGTAAACCGGCAAATGTCCACGTACATGCAGGATTCCGAAATCTCCCGTTTTAACCAATTTCAGGATACTACCTGGTTTCCCATTTCTGAAGATTTTGCAAAGGTTTTGCTGGCGTCTTATCAAATTTGTGAAGCGTCAAACGGCGCGTTTGATTTTACGGTGGGTCCGCTGGTGAACCTGTGGGGGTTCGGCCCGGAAAACCGCGACGAAATGATTCCCACGGAACGGGAAATCCAAGAGCGAAAAGTTAAGGTGGGTTATCAAAAAATCAAAATTCGCCTTAATCCGCCGGCAGTTAAAAAATCCATGCCGGGAATGTATTGCGATTTATCCGCCACGGCCAAAGGCTTCGGCGTCGATAAGCTCGCGGAATATTTTGATTCGCTAAAGGTTGCCAACTACCTGGTCGAGATTGGCGGCGAGGTTCGGGCAAAAGGCGTAAACGAGCGCGGAGAAACCTGGGTCATCGGCATTCAAACGCCGGGCCAAAGCCGCGGTATTCAAAAAATTGTTCGCTTAAAAGACACCGCCATGGCCACGTCCGGCGATTATTTTAACTATTACGAGGTTGACGGAAAGCGTTATTCACATACCATTGATCCGCTGACCGGGATGCCAATTACTCACAAACTTGCATCCGTTTCCGTGATCCAAAAAAGCTGCATGATTGCCGACGGATTGGCCACGGCAATTGACGTTTTAGGGCCGATAAAAGGCTATGAGTTTGCCCGGAATCGGAAACTTCCAATTTTTATGATCGTTAGAGGAGCAAATGGATTTGAAGAAAAAATGACGCCTGAATTCAAGACTGTGCTCGAAATCAGGAATAAAGAATAAACAGAACAATTCATTACTGAAAATATTATTATTAAACATGAAAAAACAATTTTATCTTTCAGAAACAAAGTTTGAATTCAAGACCGGACACTTTTTTAAAAGAGGGCAATATTGCGTGAATTAGAAGCAGCGCTTTTTGGAAAATCTTGTTGCAATTCCGGCGCTCCGGGATGCAACAAGTATTGACAAAAATGAGCGATTCTCGTTACAAAGCGGATTGTTTACCCCGATTTTCGGGGCTTTGTAATGTTATTTTCTCCGAAAGCTCCGCTTTTGACCACCTTTCCTAAAAGTGTCCGATACTGAAAGTTTGAATAAAAATTCGACTTAACTTTATAAAAAATATTTTCGGGGCTTCAGCGCCTTCAGTGGTTTACGAGTATTCAAGATAACAAAATCGGAAAATTGTAAAAACAATCAAACGAAGAGAATAGATATGGTGACCTTTTTTGCAGCAATCAGTTTAGCGATGGTGATGTTCGGCTTTATGGCTTTTGCGCTGTGGTTTTCAAAATATAAACAAAATGGGCGGACCTGTTGCAACACCGGCATTGACGAGCTTGATTCAAAGTTGGATCCGTGCATTTCCTGTCCGCGGAAAGATTCTGAAGAATGCGACCACGAAAGCGGCGAAATGTGTGACACTAAAAATGCCGCCGGCATTGATGCCTGTGCACTGGAAGCTGAATGATGGCAACAATGCTCATTTTTCGTTGGGACCTTTCAAGTCGTATTTTCGTTTGGTGAAAATAATGTGCTGCCCGCGCACCCGCTTTTTGCGATAGCCCAGCAAATGAAAAATCTCTACCACAAGCCAACGCGCTATTTTGTGATAAGCAATCAGCTCGTTTTTTCGGTAGGGTGATTTATAAATTCCCGGAAGCAAGGGCAGTGCCCTATCAATGCGTAATTTCCGCAGCCATTCCGAAATTTTTAACCAAAAAACATTCACGGGACGGATGATAAAAAAGCCGTCGCTGCCCAGTTGTTGGTATAACGGCATAAAAATATTGCCATCGAGATGGCTGTAAATTTTGCCAGTGCGATCCCTGGCGATTAGTTCGCCTTTGCGGATGGGGCGAAAATTTTGAAACCCGGGCGCCATTCTAAAATGATCTTCTAGCGAAACCCCTTTGCGATATCTCACTTCATAAATTTTGGATAAATGTTTCGTGGTTTGTTTCAATCGTTGAACGTGCCTTTGAAAACCGGGAACCTGGCGTTCATCCAAACAACCACTGTTTGTCAGGATTATCCAAATTGCCGCGATATGATTTAGCACGGAATTCCGGTCATCATGCTGGCCGGATTCAAGGGCAAGGGTAATGTGTCCTAAATCGCTGGTGTAGCCGATGATGGTGCCGTCAACCAATTCTTCGAGACCCAATAAAACCGGCACATGAAACTTCATGGCAAACCGGCGATTTCGAATCGTATCGCCAATAATAACAAAAGGTTGGCTGATGGATGAAGTCGTATGCAAATCGATGAAATAAATTTGATCATTCTCATTATGGAAATATGGATCCAAAATGTTATAAATTTCACGTTGTTCGCTTTTCTCATGAGTGTCATCACTGCCATAAGTCGGTGAGTTTTTTAATGCCGCCATGCGACTTTTTGTCCAAATTCGATTCAAATCTTCATCAATATAGCGAACGGATTTAGAAATAGCTGTCAAGTTGCCCGCAATCGCGATGATTTTCCCCTTTAGCGGAAGATGCTTTTGTGAAATTATTTTAAAAACTTGTTCGAGCGCTTCGATTG
>CAYVDX010000019.1:0-14006 GCA_964450485.1 uncultured Calditrichaceae bacterium | reverse complement strand
GAATGCATTTAAGGCAGGTGCTTTTCTGGTCACTCAACTTGAGCAATTATATGAAATATTCGACAAGCGAAATGAGGTATTCAGCCCGCCGATCAGCACTTTTGAACCCACTAAAAAAGACGCAAATGTGCCGAATGTAAACACAATTCCGGGCGAAGACGTTTTTCATCTCGATTGCCGCTTGCTGCCGGAATATTCCGTCAAAGACTTGTTTGCCGCTGTCCAGAATATTTGCGCAACGGTCGAAAAGAAATTTTCCGTGAAAATAAAGGTGTCCACCAGCCAGGTAAATGAAGCCGCTCCGCCAACCCCGAACGACGCCGACGTGGTAAAAAAATTGCAGGCGGCAATCCGCGATGTTTACGGCGTCGAGGCAAAACCAATGGGCATTGGCGGGGGCACCGTGGCCGCCATTTTTCGCCGCAACGGACTGAATGCCGCTGTTTGGTCAACGTTGGACGATGTCTGTCACCAGCCGAATGAATATTGTGTAATATCCAACATGGTGAATGATGCAAAAGTGTTTGCGCATGTCTGTTTACAGCCATAATTTCCGGGAACATATGTTTTTTAGAATTGTAAATTTATTGTTCTTTACCAAAAGCGTTTGATTTGGTAAAGTTTTGTTTTGCCGTGTAATGTGATTTTTCTCTTGCTAACAGAAATGTTTTGTAATTATCATATTTTCGCTTATCTTTAAACATGTTTTTAAATGCAAAATGAACAGGAGGTAGTGAGTTCACTCAGTCTAACCCTAATTTGATATCCCCCGCCCCAAATGGTTATGCCCGGTCTAATTTGAATGGGGCGCGCCAGCTGCTGAATCGAAGCGTGTTGCTGCTAAACCAGAATTATGAGCCGCTAAGTATTTGCGGGTTAAAAAAAGCCGTTGTTTTGATTTACCTCGGAAAAGCCGAAGCGATTGAAAATGATGCACTTTGGCTGCATTCGGTTAGCACAAAAATGCCAGTGCCAAATGTGGTCCGGTTGATCAGGTATGCACGTGCGCCGAAGCGAAAGATTCTTTTGAATCGCAAAAACCTGTTGATCCGCGATAAGCATTCCTGCCAATACTGCGGGCGGCGGGTTCATCCATTAACCATTGATCACGTCGTTCCAAAGCAATTTGGCGGAAAAGATACCTGGGAAAACCTGGTGATTGCCTGCTTAACGTGCAACAATCGCAAAGCCAACCGAACCCCGGAACAAGCTGAGATGAAATTACTTAATCGTCCTAAAAGACCGAATCCGTTTTTCTTTTTCCAGCATTTCCTTGGCAGCAAACATAAATCCTGGCGACCCTATTTGTTTATGGATAATTAAGGATTGTAAATACAGCCGTAATCCTTGCGCAGGCAACAAATACAACATTACGCGACGTCATCCTTCCCAAAATAATTCATGATGCTGATTTAGTTAAGTTTCCGCTTGTTTCATGGGATTCATTATTGCATTTTTACGCCCGGATATAGAAAAATATTGAATTACTTCAGGGAAACGATTGGATATTGCAGAATGCAAAACATTAGAAACAAACGAATACTCAGTGGAATTCAGCCCTCCGGCGCCTTACATATCGGTAATTATTTTGGCGCGATTCGGCAGCATATTGCTTTGCAGGCAGAAAATGAATGTTTTTATTTCGTCGCAAATTATCATGCCTTGACGACCATCAAAGACCGTGCAACGTTGGAACAAAACAGTTTAATGGTGGCGGTGGATTATCTTGCATTGGGCTTCAATCCCGAGAAAGCGGTGCTTTTTATGCAATCCGATGTGCCGGAAGTGACCGAACTGGCCTGGCTGCTTTCAACCGTGACGCCCATGGGGCTTTTGGAGCGCGCGCACGCCTATAAAGATAAAATCGCCAAGGGCATTACCGCAAATCACGGGCTGTTCGGTTACCCGGTGTTGATGGCTGCCGATATTCTCATTTATGATTCGGATTACGTCCCCGTTGGGAAAGATCAAAAACAGCACCTGGAAATGACCCGCGACATGGGCGGAAAATTCAACGCCAGGTTTGGCGACGTGTTGAAAATTCCCCATGATCTGATTTTGCCGGATGTGGCGGTTGTGCCCGGCATTGACGGGCAGAAAATGAGCAAAAGTTATGACAATACCATCGAAATTTTTGGGAGCAAAAAGCAATTCAAAAAGAAAATCATGAGCATTGTTACGGATTCGACGCCGTTGGAAGCGCCGAAAAATCCCGATGATTCCATCATCATCGATTTGTATCAATTAGTGGCGAGCAAGGAAGAAACAGAAGCGATGCGCCAACGATTTTTGGCCGGCGGCTATGGCTACGGTCACGCCAAAAAAGAGTTGTTGGAGAAAATGTGGGCCTTTTTTGAACCGTTTCATCAACGGCGGGCGGAATTGCTGGATAACATCGATTACGTCAAAAATGTGCTCCACAATGGCGCGCAAAAAGCCCGCGATAAATCCAGCGAAGTGATGAATCGCGTGCGCGATGCCGCCGGTTTGCTGCGCTATCGCTGATAAAATATTTTCTGTCTTACATTGTTAATTGATCACGCAAAATGTATAAAATCAAACTACCGGTTTTTGAAGGGCCTTTTGATTTGCTGCTCTTCCTGATTCGCAAGCATGAGATCGATATTTACGATATTCCCATCGCCCAAATTACCAGGGAATTTCTGGAATACATCGAGCTGATGACGCTGCTCGACCTGGAAATCGCCGGTGAATTTATTGAAATGGTCGCAACCCTGATATTAATTAAAACCCGAATGCTGTTGCCCAACCCGGAACCGGACGGCGTGGAGGATGCGGAAGACCCGCGTTTAAAGCTGACGCTGCAACTGTTGGAATATAAAAGATTCAAGGAATCCGCCGAGATATTTCGAGAAGTCGAAAGCGAACGGCGAAAATATTTTACACGACACTCCACAGCCCGAAAAATTGTGAAAAAACCGGCGCTCGAAGCGGAAGAATTTACCATTGACGCAACGCTTTTTGATTTGCTGACAGCGTTTAAAAAAGCGCTGGATAACATGCCGAAAATTACCGTTCACCAGGTCAATCCCATCAAAATTACCGTGGAAGACCAGGTCAGCCTGATCATTGAAAAATTCGCCGGAAAAACAGATGCTTTTTTTGACGAAATTATTCGCGAGATGACGGATAAAATTCACATAATTGTCACTTTTATGGCGATGTTGGATTTGATGCGTCTTCAGTTAATTACCGTAAAACAGAGCGCAACATTTGGCGATATCCGCCTGGTGGCGCTGGCGCCGCTGAGTATGTCGCATTATTTGGGCCTGCGTGAATCACAGGAAATCAAGGCGATGGATGAAATCGAGGAAAACCGATAGATGATGGAAACAGAAAAGACGGACATTCAACCGGAAATTACCGAATCGGCCGCGGCCAAAATTGTGGAAGTGTTGCTGTTTTCGACCGAGGAGCCGTTGAGCACGGCAAAAATGCGCGAGGTTGCGCCGCAATTGCAGAATTTTGACTTGCGGAAAATGATTGAATCGTTAAATCAGCGTTACCGGGAGAACGGGCGAACCTTTGAAATCCAGCAAATTGCCGGCGGATATCAAATGTTTACCCTGCCGGTCTATGCTGAAATTGTCGAGAAATTGTATTTTAAACGCCAGCAGAATCGCCTCAGTGTGAAAGCATTGGAAACGTTGGCGATCATTGCATACAAACAGCCGGTCACCCGGTTGCAAATTGAAGAAATTCGCGGCGTAAATGTTGACGGGGTGATCCGAACGTTGCTGACCCGCGATTTGATCACGATTTCCGGAAGCGCGGACACGCCGGGAAACCCGTTTCTTTATAAAACGACCAAAAAATTCCTGGAATATTTTGGATTAAATTCAATGAAAGAGCTGCCCCGGCTCAAGGAATTAGACGAAATTGTCGCAGCTGATACTGAAATAACGGAAAAATTTGGTGAAGAATTTTTAAAGGAAATTGCCCCGGAAATATTAGGGATGCAGGATCATGAAACCGCTGAAGCCAAATCGGAAGAAACAAATGAATCCGCCGAAAAATAATGAGAGAAAACAGATTCGTTTGAATCGATTCCTGGCCATCAGCGGCATTGACAGCCGGCGAAAATGCGATCATTACATTTTGGAAGGACGTGTTAAAGTCAATGGGGAAACGGTTGAACGGTTAGGCGAGCGCATTGATCCCGAAAAAGACCGCGTCACATTTGACGGCAAGCCCGTAAAAGCAGCGCAAAATTTTGTATATATTTTATTAAACAAACCGCTGCACACGGTAACAACGGTAAGCGACGAACGAAAGCGGCGCACAGTCATCGATATTCTCAACCTGCCGCGGCGGCTGTTTCCCGTGGGGCGGCTGGATTTTAATACGACCGGCGCATTGCTGATTACCAACGACGGCGATCTTGCATATTTTTTGATGCATCCGAAATTTGAGGTCAAAAAAACATATCGCGTCATGCTTGACGGGCTTATACGCCCGGTTGACCTGCATCATTTTCGGAACGGCATTGTTATGGACGGTCGAAAAACCGCGCCCTGCAAGGTGAAGGAATTGAGGCGAATCGATAATTGCAGCTTTTTGGAGGTGGAACTTCACGAAGGGCGAAATCGTCAAATCCGCCGCATGTTTGAAATGCTGGGTTACCAGGTTGAGACGCTGAATCGCGTAAATTTTGCCGGACTGAATGTGAATGATTTAAAACCGGGTGAATGGCGGGAATTGACCCGCGGAGAAGTTCAGCGGCTTAAAAAAATGGTTGAAACGTATAAAGAACGTATGAAATAATTTAGTACCGGACATTTTTTGAAAAATGAGAAAATATGAGCTAATTGTCATGCCCGAATGCTTTTATCGGGCATCCAGTTTAGCTCCGAAGAGTGGATTCCCGCTAAAAACATGCGGGAATGACATCTCTTGAAGCCAAAATTAAAATATGTGCGGTACTGGGTGAAATACTCCTGAAGAATATTACATGTCTGAAAAAAAAATAAAAATTGCCATTGACGGGCCGGCAGCTTCGGGAAAAAGCACCACTGCCCGCCGTGTTGCCACACGCTTGGGATATTCCTATATCGACTCCGGCGCATTATACCGCGCGGTTACGCTGGCAGCCCTCCGGCAAAACATACCCGTCGCCGATGTCGAAAAAGTTGCTGAAATTGCGCGGGCGTTGAACTTTCGGATTTGCCAAAAAGATGAGGATACTCAAATCTTTTTGAATGGCGCGGATATTTCACTGGCGATTCGCCAACCGGAGATTACCCAGAACATCAATCCGGTCGCCGGAAACATGCGCGTCCGGGAAATTTTGGCGACAAAATTGCGCGAGATGGGCAAGCACGGCGGCATCGTGATGGACGGACGGGATATCGGCACGGTTGTTTTTCCCGATGCGGAATTAAAAATTTTTATGAAGGCATCGGCAAGTGAGCGGGTCCGCCGCCGGGTTGCGGAACTGCGTGCCAAGGGCGTTGTCGTACAGGCGGAGGCGGTATTGGCGGAAATAAAACAACGGGATACGGCAGACCAACGGCGAAAACACGGGCCCTTGATAAAAGCGCCGGACGCGATTGAGATTGATACGACAACGCTATCGATTGATGAACAGGTAGCAGAAATTATCCGCCTGGCGCTGGCCAAAATCAATGCGGCGTAATGTTTTTGTCCGGCTCAAACGGTGAAACGATGTCGTTTTTATTTTAACATTGACAACCTTAAATTTCAACGGATTTCGACAGGATCAACCGGATATACATGATATTTCAAAAAAATGGTCAACAAATCTTTAAATAATAATCCTGTTTCATCCTGTAAATCCTGTCAAAAAATCTAATTTATCATTGTCGCGTTATCATTCGCTACCCAAAAAATCCACGCTTAAATTTGAACATTAAGCTTGTATAAATCATATACTGTAAATATATTTGGCAGCTACATTAAATGAGGAGGCGCCGCTGGAAATAACGGTTACGATAAATATTCAGTTGTAGATCAATTAGGTTATCATTTTCTTACATGTTTTCTGCGAATCATTGGATAAAAAGACACCTGTTATTTCAGCTGGTGATTACTATTTTTTGTGGTTTGGCGCCGCTTGGGGCGCAAGGGTTAGAACCGCCGTCAACGATCCCGGGCGTTGTTCCGCTATTAACGCAAAAATATAGCGGCTTGCAGCAATTCTTTGTTGATTCAACTTTATTCCAGGTCAATTTTACACACTTCCGGCGAGAAGCCTCCCTGGACAGCTCCCAAAAATCAATCGTTTTCGAAGAGAAATTATTTGACCGGTATTATCGCCTGCCCATCAAAGTGGATTTGGCATATTACGTCAAGGAACGCCTGGCGTTTGACGACCTCAAATACTGGCATGAAAGCGTTGCGCGGCAGCATCAGTCCCGGCGCGAACAGGGTGGCGGCATTCAACTTAACATTCCGGTAAAAATCAAAAGTAAAACATTTAAGCGCATTTTCGGCGGCGACCGGGTGGGATTGCGCGTGTCCGGCAATATTTCCTTCGAGCTTGCCGGGCGAACCGAAAGCCGGGAAGGATCGGCGATTTCCTCGTTTGATCAACGCAATAATTTTTCCCCGAAATTTAAACAAACACAGCAATTCCGGGTTGAGGGTCGCGTTGGCGATAAAGTGACGGTGTCGGTGGATCAAAACAGCGAAGCAACTTTTGACTTTGAGAACACTTTGAAGCTGACTTATGACGGCGACGAAGATGAAATTGTGCAAAAAATCGAAGCCGGCAACGTGGCGCTTTCCCTGCCGTCAACAAATTTTGTTTCCACAAGTTCCAATCACCAGGGATTGTTTGGGCTTAAGACGGAAATGCAGGTTGGCAAGTTCAAATTTACCGGCGTCGCCAGTTTAGAGCGCGGTGAAAATGAGAGCATCACCATCTCCGGTTCTTCCCGCGAAAACAAACGTCGCATTAAAGATACCGATTTTGTTAATAACCGTTTTTTCTTTGTGGATGATTATTACCAGCAGCATTTTGAGAGCGATTTAAACACCGATCAAATGATCCTTGCGTTGGATTCGCGCAAATTTATTCGGCAATTGGATGTGTGGAAAACCGGCATCACAACCGGAACATCAAATCGTGACGATACCAAGGACGGCATCGCCGGACTGGATCCGCGTAAATTGTCCACAACCAGCCTGGACACTTCAGGACGCGTGGAAAGCGGTTTGTTTAAACGCTTGGAAGAGGGAAAGGACTATTTTTTCAACTACCAGCGCGGGTATTTTTGGCTGACCAGCGCTGCCCAATCCAGTGAAATTATTGCGGTTGCCTACCTGACGGATGAAGATACGGTGGGCACATTGTTTCAACAAATCAGCCCGGATACAACCGTGCGGGATACGGTGTTGTTGCGGCTTATCAAGCCGAAAGGGTTAAATAAACCTGAGTTTCCGGTGTGGGATTTGACAATGCGCAATGTCTATAACCTGGGTGCATCCGGGATTAAAGCGGACGGGTTTGATGCAAAAGTGATTTATTCGGTCACCGGCGAAGATCAGGATGTCGATCAATCGACTTCAAAAACTTACAACTTTTTGATGGGCTTGGATCGCCTGAATGAACAGGATGATGTGGTCGATGGCGGCGATCAAAAAATCGACATTACTCAGCAGTTTATTTTTGACCTGGCAAACGGTTACCTGATTTTTCCGTCGTTGCATCCCTTCAACCCCGGCAGCGTCAACGGCAAGCCATTTCCCGGAGCCTGGCCGGACGACCGGCGGGTGGATATTTATCAAACGACCAATCAAACCGAAATGCGCCAGGAAAGCAAGTTTTCCATCGAACTGAAAACAACCGCGGTTTCGTCGTCATTTGACCTGGGGTTTAATGTATTGGAAGGCTCTGAAAAAGTGCGATTAAATGGTCGCGAACTTGTCAAGGACAAAGATTACACCGTCGATTATTTTAGCGGGCAACTGGAAATCACCGCGCCGGAAGCCCGGCGTTCGGACGCCCAGGTTGAAATTGAGTTTGAACGCGGCGCGCTTTTTCAGCTTGATAAAAAAACCCTATTGGGCGGACGATTGGAATATGCCTTTGGTGAAAAGAATTTTATCGGGTTTACAACCCTCTTTCATAGCCGTTCCACCCTTGACCAGCGGGTGCGGCTGGGACAGGAGCCGATTCGCAATTTAATATGGGATGTCAATACCGCGCTGCATTTTAAGCCGAACTTTCTCACAACCCTATTTGATAAGCTGCCAATTGTTGAAACATCGGCGGAATCCAAGTTGAATATTGAGGCAGAATATGCCCAGGTAAACCCCAATCCAAATACCTTTAACGAACCCGAAATCGGCGATAAAGACGGCGTGGCGTTTATCGATGATTTTGAGGGGAGCAAGCGATTTACTTCGTTGGGCATCCAATTTCGAACCTGGACACCGGCGTCTGTGCCGATGCGTTTTGAGCTGATTTCCGATCCGTTCGTTAATTACAGCGTGGACGATTTTCCCACCCAAAAACAATACATTCTCGAAATGGATAAAAAGCGTGTTCAGTTCAATTGGTTCAACCCTTTTGAGCAAGTGCCGATCCAACAGGTGTTTCCGGATCGGGATGTCACCGCCCAATCCGGCACGACAACAAATATTATGAATTTGCGCTGGCAAAACAGCACTGTCAGCAAGGATAGCGCCTGGGCGGGAATTATGCGCAGCACGCTCTCTTTTACAGATCAGCAAAAAACGAAATTTATTGAAATGTGGGTTCGTGGTGAAAAGGGACAGGTAAATATCGATATTGGGCGGATTAGCGAAGATTATTATGTTCGCGGCGAATACCCTGATTATAATAACCCCAGTATAATGGTAGAGTCGTACGCAAACTTGAACACCGAGGATCGCAATTTTAACGGCTTGTTGGAAGCGGATGAAGATGTTGGCATTGACGGCGTTCCCGGTGCTGATGGCAGCAATGTGCCAAACGACGCCGGCGACGATGATTGGGCAGATCCGTTTATAACGGTTCCGGATTTTATTCGGATCAATGGCACCGAAGGAAACGCCAGCCAGCAAGGGGCCCGCTTCCCGGATACCGAAGATTTGGACGGCGACGGCGCAGTGAATACATTCAATGAATACCTCGAATATAGTTTTAACCTGGATACGACCATCGATAAGCGGTATTTCGCCGGCCGGACGGAATTCGATAATGGCACGCCAACCGGTTGGAAATTATATCGCATTCCATTGCGCGATAGTTTGCGCACTATTTTTGGAAACCCGGACACCACTTTTCAGCAGGTCTTTAACGTGCGGTTGTGGGTTAACGATCTCCCCAAAACCGATCCGAATGATTTTGATACCCTGCAAATCGCAACGTTTGATTTTGTCGGCAATGAGTGGGAAGAAGTGGGCTTCTCCGACAGTCTGGATGGCGACCTCAAGTTAAAAGAGGAAAAATTTGGCATCACGGTTTACAATACGGATGAGCACGGTGGATTCCCAATTGAGTATAAAAGTCCGCAGGGCGTTTCCGGCATCCGGGATCGCTTTACCCAGGCGGTTTCAAAAGAACAATCATTGGTGATGCAGTTGTTTGAATTTAAGCCGGACGCACGCGTGGAAGCCTTTAAACAGCTTCGCGAACGCATCAACCTGATTAATTACAGCCGTTTGAAAATGTTTGTGCATGGAGATCTCGACCTGCATCCGGAGATGGGTGATTCGCTGGTTTTCTTCGTCCGATTTGGCCCCACGAAAGATATTTATTATGAATACCGGGAAAAGGTGTTTCCGGATTGGGATGAGAAAAACGAGATTAATATCGATTTTGAGGAATTAGCCAGAACAAAAGATGACAAATTTAAAATCGACACACTCATTTTTGATCCCAACACCATCCCTGCGGTGCCTGACCCAGGTTTACAGGAAGTTTTTTACCGAAGAGATCCCAATGCGCCGCAAAAACAATTTATTGTCGTGGGCCGGCCGGGGTTGCACAATATCAATTTCTTTACCATCGGGGCAATGAATGTTGGCGATACGGATCTTTCCGGTCAAGAGATTTGGATTGACGAAATGCGCGTTACCGGCGTTGAACGCGAAAGCGGCACGGCTATTCGCTTAAAAACCGATCTGACGTTGGCGGATATCGGGCGATTTTCCGCGCAGTGGGAGCTGGTGGACGACAATTTCCGGCGGCTGGAACAGCAGTTTGCCAGTCCCAACGGCAAGGATCAAACCCGGGAAAAACAATCCTATTTCGGCAGTTTGCAATTACACAAATTTTTGCCGGAAAGCTGGGGTTTTCAAATACCCATTGATGCAAAATACACCCGCAGCCGCAGCGTTCCGAAATACTTTTTCAATAGCGATAAACGCACCAATTATGAGGTTGCCGGACTTGGGAATCGCCTGAAAACATTTTTTGGATTAGCCGCTATTCCCGACTCGCTGAATGAAGAAATTACGGTGACGGAAACAAAGTCTATCGGCGGCACTTTTAAACGCAAAGACAAACAGCGGGACCCCTGGTATCTGCGTTACACATTGAATCAATTCGTCGTGGATATGGATTATTCAAATAAACATGCCAGCAGCCCGACAGAGAAATTTAACGATCAACAGTCATTTAGCAGCCGGTTGAGCTACAAAATCCCCTTTGGCAAAAACAATTTTTTCCGACCGTTCGGCTGGTTGGGCAAAAGCAAAATTTTGCGGTTTTTAACCGGCCAAAAGATTTTTTACACGCCGACGTCCGCCAGTTTTAATTTTACGCTGACGGATAACAAAAATCAGCGCCAAAACCGCCTGGAAGCCACGCCGCCGCCGGCGAATATCAATGTGAAAACGACCCGAAAAATATCGATCGGCTATAAATTTACCGACGCCATTTCTTTCGATTTTAACCGGGATTATCAAAATGACCCCCGGTTGGAGCGGACGCCCGCCACGGTTGATACGAATGTCGCTTTTATCGCGAACGATAATCGCGCCAGGGATGTGGTGAGCAATATTTTAAACCGGTTGAAATTTGGAGAAGACCGAAAAATTACCCAGCGATTCAATGTGAATTATAACCCCAAAATTTTCAAATGGTTAAATTCAAATTATCGCTATAATTCCAATTTTATTTATTCGCTGGATCGTCCCCAAATCAACGCCCGGGGCACCAATTTAAACACCAGCCACACTGTGGGTTTGGATTTCAAAATGGCGACATTGATGGAGTCTATTTGGAAACCAAAGGTGAAACGCGGGCGCGCCACAAATCGCAATCGCGGGCGGCGCAACCGAAATACCGGGAAGGATAAAGATAAAGAAGAAGGGGATGGTAAGCAGAAGAATAAAGATGAAAAAGATGACGGCGGTGGCTTTTCGGTTCCGAATCCGGCAAAAATGGTCTGGCATGTGTTTCATTCCTTTAAATCCTTTTCCTTTAATTATAAAAAAGACCAGGCGTTTGCGCTGGGCAATATTGCCGATGTCCCGGCGCTGGATTTTCAATTCGGTTTTACCCAAAACCCCTCGGTCGCGTTGGATTCAAGTTTTAACAAAGTGATTACGCTGCCAAATGTAAGAAAAACGGAAAACATGGACGGCAGTTTTCAGTTAGATATTGCCCGGAATATTACGGCCAGCTTAAAATATAATAAACAAAAAGTTGACAATTTTAACAACGAGCAACGCACGGAATCGTTGAGCAATACGGTCTTTTTTACCGGCGATGATCCCGGTGCAAGCCCGGACAGCACTCCGAATTGGTGGAATTTTGTGCCGGATTGGCGCGTCAGCATTCGCGGTGCTGAAAAACTGCCGTTGCTGAAAGCGATTGCCAAAACCGCCACGATTGAACATAATCGCACCGGGAAATTCACGGAATCATCCCGATTCCAGGGCGATGAAAAAAATCGTAACCAGTGGAGTTACACGATCAATTATTCGCCGCTGTTGGGCATCACGTTGAATACGATCTGGAATGTCAACGGAAGCATCCGGGCGACCCGCAGCAAGAGTTTTGATTACCGAACCGCCGGCGCCGTAACCCGGCGTGAACAATCCGGTTTTAATGTCAGCATGTCCTACGCCATAACGCGGGGATTTCGCATTCCCGTGCTGATGAAAAAGAAATTGAATAATGAGATTCAGTTCTCGCTGACCTTTGATCGCACCAACAACCAGAATTTTTCAAAGAGCATTAATGAGACAAAATTTCAGGAATTGGACATTTCTAAAAACTGGAAGTTGCGTCCGTCTGTTTCGTATCGTTTTAGCCAAAAAGTCAACGGCACGGCATTTTACGAACAAAGCACTTCGGAAAATAAACGCACCGGTAAAACGTCGTTTAAGGAATTTGGAATTAACGTAAACATCGCAATACGGTAGGGAAGACATGAGCAAAACATATTTCGAGCTTCACCTGCCCATCGCGGGCTTTGAGCCGGATGTGCTTTCCGGATTGCTGCATCAATCCGGCTGCCTGGGGATTTTTGAAAAAGACAGCGATGAATGGGTGGTGTATTTGCCGGAGGGATGGTCGCCGGAACATTTTCAGCAGCTTTTTGCTGAATTAAAGGGGGTGAATATGGCATTTATTCCGAGCGCGGTGCAATTGGAAAAGTTGCCCTACCAGGATTGGAACGCCGAATGGCGGCAATATTTTAAGCCGGCGGTGATTGGCGAGGGGCTTTGGGTGCGACCGCCGTGGGAACAGTTGCCCGATGGCGTGCAAGCGGGGGAAATTATCATCGATCCGCGGATGGCCTTCGGCACCGGGCATCACGAAACCACCCGACTGATGGTGCAGGCCATGCAATCGCTGCCCTTAAAAGACGAGCGGCTGCTGGATTTGGGCACGGGGTCGGGCATTTTAGCAATCGTTGCCCGAAAGTTAGGCGCGCGGCACGTCGTCGGCATTGATATTGACGCGGACGCTATCGCCAATGCCGGGCACAATTTGCAACTGAATCGCGAAACAAACGTGGAATTTCTGGTCGGCAATATCTCCTGCGTGACCGGCAGAACGTTTCCGGTGATTCTGGCAAATATCCAGTTTCACATCCTCGCGCCCATTGCCGATGCGCTCTATCATGCGCTGGAAAATGGCGGAAAACTCATCGTTTCCGGCATTTTAAAGGAAGATACCGAGAAATTCACTTGTGTTTACCGACGGGTCGGGTTTAAACTTACCGGCCAATCCGTGTTGAATGAGTGGGCGGCGATGGTTTTTACGAAATCGTAGGGCGAACGGCCGTTCGCCCCTACATTATGATAAATATGCGAATAAAAAACAACAGATTATCCCAATGAATTATTTTCAGGAACAACGATGAAACCTTTTAGAATCAGCATTTTGATCGCACTGTTTTTGACGATTTTCGCTTGTGACGAGGAAATCGTGCCGCCGGAAGCGGGGCCGGCGTTTAGTGTTTCTGCATTTGAAATCCCAGCGGTGATTAATATAAACATACCGCGTGTGTACACATTTATGTTTCGGGTCAGTCATCCGGAGGGGCTTTCCGCAATCTCCGAAGTCAAAGCCGTTTTTTATCAAAGCGATCAGACCACAAAAGTTTTGGAACTCCCGCTTTTTGACGATGGACAGGCACAAAATGAAAATGATGGCGATGTGTTAGCCAATGACGGCATTTATACGGCGGCGTTTTTTGTTGGTGGCGGACAACCGTTGCCCATTCATGTGAAATTTGTACGGGGAGAAGCTGTTGACACCTCTGGAGAAAAAATTGAATCTGATTTTATTACGTCACAATTTTTATTCAACATTGATCCCATCATTCAATCGGTTTCTGCGCCGGATACGCTGCGTTCCGGGACGCCGCCGGTGATTTTTTCCGTGACGGTTCAGGATAGCAACGAAATTGATGATGTGGCGTTCGTGCTGATGCAATTAAAACGCAACGGCGTGGTCGGCGAAGATACGCTGCGTTTTTCGAACAGCAGCGCAACGGATCGCGGGGAATATACCATTTTGCTCGATTCAACGTATGCCGCGGAACGCCAGGGGCAAT
>CAYVDX010000018.1:0-14052 GCA_964450485.1 uncultured Calditrichaceae bacterium | reverse complement strand
ATCTTTTTGCTCCTTCTCGCGCAGCAGGTCGATCAGGTTGTCATCCTCGTTGGCAGGTTTTGTGCCGGCTTTATCCTCCGGCGTAATGCCCAAAAGCTTCTCGATTTCATCATAGCTTTCATCATCCTGCGATGCGGCCGCCGGCGTCTCGGTTTTTTTGGAAGATTTTGAACCGGCGCAATTGCTAAAAACGGCCATAAATGCAAAAATGACAAAAGTTGTCAACAAAAAATAAATCCATCGTTTCATTTTTTCCCTTTCAAAGGATTAATTTTGGCAAATTGCCCGGCAAAATTTTGCGAGCGTTTTATTCATTCCTAATTTATATCCTGAATCGATAATCATTTGTGATGAATGCAAATTTATAAACTTCGCAATGGTCTGTCAAGTAATTATTCTTCACAAACCGGCAATTTTTGAGCTTGCTTGTGTTTGTAAAAAATAAACGCGCCGCCGGCGATCATCAACAGGCTGATAATTTGATTTAAATCCAGAAAACCGATCTGCATCTGGCTTTCGTAAAAACGGAAAAAATCCACCGTAAAGCGGGAAATGCCGTAGAGAATCAAAAATGCAGCGGTCAATGCGCCGTCAAAACTTTTTCGGGCATTGAGCCACATCAGCAGCGCGAAGATGAGCAGGGCGTAGCTCGACGAATACAGTTGGGTGGGATGCAAATGCACGTCGCCCATGATGGCGCCGGCGGGGCTGTGCCCGGGAAATTTTACGCCCCAGGGCAGCGCGCAGGCTTTTCCGAAGCAGCAGCCGTTTAAAAAACAGCCGATCCGACCCAAGAACAGACCGAATGCCACGGAGGGCGCAAGGCTGTCGGCGGTTTTCCGGAGCGGCAGTTTTTTGCGGCGAACATACCAACTGCCCGTGATGACTGCCGCGATCAACCCGCCCAAAAAAATCAATCCGCTAAGGCCGATGGTGCCGTCCGGCTGGAGAGGCAAAAAGGTGTAAATCCAGCGACCCCGGAATTCCTGCAAATGCATCAACACATACAACAGCCGCGAGCCGATGATCGCGCTGATCATTACCAAAAAGGTGAGATTGATAATGGCGTCTTCATCAATACCGCGCTGGCGGGACAGGCGGGTGGTGATCATTATTCCAATGATAAAAGCAGCGGCAAGCATCACGCCGTAGCTGCTGACGGCAATGGGGCCGATGCGAAATAGTTCAGGGTACATAAGGCTCCGCTTTTGATATAATTCAACAAAACGAATATACGCATCCTTGATCAGCGATAAAAGCGATTTTCATTGCCCGGAATCAGGCAGAACGTGGAAAATGGTTTAATCTGAACATGCGTTAAATAATATCAACGGCCAGTTTTACCGATAGGCGATATAAGTTTATTAATTCCTTTTATGCCATTGGGAAAAAATATTGATTCTCTATCGAGTTTACCAATTAATTTTATATGATCGGGATTAAATATATATCGTAAATCCTGATAATACCGGTTTATATGAAGCCTGACGCCGGTAATGATATTGATCACCGATCGAAATTCGCCTGTTGCCGGATCAACCGGCTCGTTGCCATCGTCAAGACCAAGTATTTCATCCGTTCTGATAAAATTTTTCAACTTTGAAAAATCCTTGGCAGCGATTGCCAAACCGGGTCCCAAAATATAGCCAAGCTCAAAGTTTTTGGTAGGGAACTCGAAAATAAACAAGAGCGGAATTTCAAAAAAGGCAGCCGAAATTTGCCAATCGCGCAAGGTTTTAAAAAGAGTATCTCCAGAAAAAGGAGCACGACCAGAACCTTCCACATTTTCAAGGGCGACATTGATTCTGGTATATGATTATGGAATTGTCATCGATAAATTTTTTTGAACCCTGAAGTTAAAAGTTATTCCAAGTGAATCGCCGAATCGCAACCTTGCCCTTACAATAAGTATATCTTTAGAACTGCTAAAAAGGTCACATTGAAATCAATTTGTTGTGTTCAATCAGCAGCAGGCTGCCGGGGCTTACCAGGTTTTTGGGATGGAAGAAATGAGCAGGGAGAGCGGCAATCAAGCGGTTTATATTTCTATCGCCTGGTTGCCGATAATTTCACCCGCACTCATAAGATGGTGCTGATGCGGTAAAACCGACGGTAAAATTTGTTTGATTGTTGAATGAATTGTTTTAAATTAAACGCCGGGCGGAAATGCCCGGTTGTTTTTTTTAATTTTAAGGGAGTACATAATGCCTCATCACAGCATATCGTTTGAAAAAATGGTCGAAATGGCGAAACAACTCTCCCCGTTGGAGAAAATCCGGCTGATTGAGCGCGTTGTACCTGATCTGGAGCAATATCTACAATCTACCGGCAAGCCCCGTGCGCTTACTTCCGCTTATGGGTGTTTGACTGATCTGGGTACAGCCCCTTCCGCGAATGACATTGATAAAACGCGCCAGGAAATATTTAGTGAATTTCCTTGGTAACTTTCCGCATTCAGACCTCCGGCATTATTTTTACACGCCGAACCATCGCTAATACTCGTAGCGCTTCCGGTAAAAATTCAGCAGCAGACCGACCATGGCCATGTTGGTGAGCAAGGCGGTGCCCCCGTAGCTGATGAACGGCAGCGGAAGGCCGGTCACGGGAAACAGGCCCACGGTCATGCCGATATTCACAAACATGTGAAAACCGAGGATCGCGCCGATGCCGATGGCAATGCTGCTGCGAAAGCGGTTGCGGCTGGCGTTGGCAATCTGGATGATCCGAAAAAGAAAGATGCTGAACAATATCAACCCAAGTAAAACGCCGACAAATCCGAACTCTTCGCCGATCACCGCAAAAATAAAATCGGTGTGCTGTTCCGGCAAATACCGAAGCTGGGTTTGCGAGCCGTGCAAAAATCCCTTGCCAAAAAATCCCCCGGAACCGATGGCAACCTTGGATTGAATGATCTGGTAACCCGCGCCCAGCGGATCCGCCTCCGGATTCCAAAAAGTGGTGATGCGGCGTTTTTGATAATCTTTTAGCTGGTTCCAAAACAGCGGGGTCAGCAAACCCACGGCGATATTGGCAATAAAATACGCCGCGCCGAAAACCACTTTGGGGCGCAGGTAAAAAAACAGGTAGAGCACCATCACAATCATCAATGCCAGAAACGCAAAATAGTTAAACGAGGCGAAAAGCACCAGCACCGGGGTCAGAATGAGAATCATTTTGTCGGTTTCCAACCCGACCCAGTAAAATACCGGCAGGATCATTACCAGGAAAACCAGCGCCGTGCCGAGGTCCGGCTGTTTGGCGATCAATAAAAATGGCAGGAGAAAAATGCCCGAAGCGACGGCGAACGGTTTAATGCGATTGATGTCGAGCCGTTCATCGGAAAGGTATTTTGCCGCGGCCAACAGCGTGGTAATCTTGGCTAATTCCGAAGGCTGAAAGCCGATACCGGCCACGCGCAGCCAGCGGGTGGCGCCATAGCCTTTGGTGCCCATCCCGAAAATCAGGATCAAAAAAATGATGGAAACCAAGTAACCCAGGTAAGCAAAATCGAAAAAAATACGATTGGGAATAAACGCGATGGAAAACATAATGACCGCGCCCATGGTGATCCACTGCAATTGCGAAGCAAAGTAGTTTGTGCCGCCGCCCGACTGTGAGGTGGAGTAAAGCGCGATCAGTCCCATCAGCAACAACCCGGCAAGGCTGGCTAAAAGTATCAAATCGAGTTTTTTAAATCTTTCCAGCATAAGATATTTTTTTTCAATCAGTTATACGTATGGGTATTTCGCGGGGAATGGCGTTGGCAAGGCTGTCGAGGATGGCTTGTTTTTTCTTTTGCGCGTATAATTTTGCCAAGAACTGTCTCTCTGCCTTGTAATCGAATTCGCCTTTGTAATAATAGTACCGGCGCAGATATTTACCGGCAATCGGCGCTGCCACGCCGCCGCCGGAGCCGCCGTTTTCGCAAAACACGGCAATCGCGATTTCCGGGTTTTCAAAAGGCGCGAACCCGATAAACCAGGCATGAGATTTTCCGTGGGGATTTTGTGCCGTGCCCGTTTTGCCGGCGCCGGTTTTTCGCCAAACGCTGGCACGCCATCCGGTACCGCCGGCAACGACCTCGCGCATCCCTTCCCGCACCGTCTCAAAAACTTCCGGTTTAATGCCTTTGATCTGTTTTGGAGAATAGTGAATGCTTTCTTCCTTGACGGCAATTTTATCAACCAATCGTTTTCGCAAATGCGGGGGGTAATATTTTCCGCTATTGGCTAAAATCATGGCAAATTGAGCCATTTGCAGCGGCGTTGTCAATAACTCACCCTGTCCGATGGCAATATTCGCCATCATGCCGGCGGTGAGGCTGCCCGGGCCGTATCGTCGTTCATAATAGGATTTACTCGGAACCAAACCCGATTTTTCACCGCGCAGTTCCACCCAGGTTTTCTTTCCAAATTTAAATAAACGGCTGTATTTTTCCCATTGATCGATCCCGATTTTCATACCTAATTGATAAAAATAAACATTGCAGGATCCCCGTATGGCGCCCAACAAATCAACCTGCCCATGTCCACCGGCATTCCAGCAGCGCACCACCCGGCGGCCGATTCGCAAATATCCCGGGCAAAAAGCCGTCCAGTTCGGGCTGACAATGCCTTCATTCAATGCGGCGATGGCGGCAACCATCTTGTAGGTCGATCCGGGAGGATAGGTCGCCTGTGTGGCCCGGTCAAACAGCGGTTTATTCGGATCAGTCATCAATGCTTGCCAAACATCCGGTGCGACGCCTTCGGTAAACTGACTTAAATCATAATCCGGTTTGGAAAGCAGGGTAAGAATTTCGCCGCTGTTGACGTCTATTGCGACCAATGCGCCATTGTGCGATTGCATCAGGGTATCCGCATAAACTTGCAGGCGGGAATCGATGGTTAAATACAAATCTTTGCCGGGATAGGGCTGCCGGGTTTCTTCGGTTCTAAGCTCACCAACGCTGCGACCCAATGCATCGACCTGCACAAAACGAAATCCTTTATTGCCGCGAAGCTCAATATCCAATGTTTTTTCAATGCCCTTTTTTCCCACTAAATCACCGGGTTCATACCCGGTGTTTTTGTCTAATTCTTTCTCATCTATTTCCCCGATCGTTCCCAATACATGGGCAAAACTGTGCTTAAAATGATAGTTGCGCCTGGGTTCAACCTTCCAATCGACTCCGGGCAGGTCAAGCTTGTTTTCCTGCAGCCTGGCCAATGTTTTCAGATCAATATGCCGAGCAATCTTTATGGGTTGGAAGCGTCGGGAACGGCGAAAATTGCGCTTGATTTTTTCCTTGTCCGTATCCAAAATCCTGGCAAGCAGATCAATCGCTTTATTGTTTTTGCTGATTTGCGCAGGCACGAGATAGACAGAAAAAGAGGGCCGGTTATCGGAAATCAAAACGCCATTCCGGTCATAAATCCAACCACGGATGGGAATTTGAGACTCTTTTTTGATACTATTTGCTTCGGATTTTTCCAAATAAATATTTTTTTCCAGAATCTGGATCCGGTAAAAACGAATTACCAAAACCAGTATTGCCAGAGAAATCAGAATATAAAAAACCATTCTCCGGCGGTTCCCCGATCGAAAATTTAAATCACTCATTTTTTGCTAACCACCTGCCAAAAAAATAGTTTATCACAATTCCAAGGATGGCTGTGTATAATAAATTTGGGATGATCTGGGCGAAGATTAAAACCCGCCAAACAATCTCTTTTCCCAATGTGATAATGAAATAAAAAATCAAATCATGTATAAATCCTGTAATAAAAAGGGTTAGAATAAATTGATTGCGATCCTGCAGAAACCGGCCCACACTTGCAGCGACGTAACCGCTGATCGTTTTTGTCAATGCGCCCAACCCAAGTAATTTCCAACTTAACAAGTCGCTGCTCATTCCCACAAAAAAGCCGGCTGTGCTGGCCGCGGTTTTTCCGTGTTGCAAAGCAAAAATCACCAGGATAATCAGCACTAAATCCGGTTTCCAGCCGCGAATTTGGATTGCGGGTACAAAAATAGACTGAAGCATCAATGCCGCAAAAAAAGCAATGACATAACGCGTGTATGAACTAATCACTCCCGGCGGTCTCCGACTTTTTGTTGCGAATGACAAAGACTTCTTCGAGGGCGTTAAAGTTCACTGCCGGCGCCACCGTGATCCGCATGAATAAGTCCCGTTCGCTGGATGTCACGGTTCTGACCGCGCCAATCCGGATTCCCGGTGGATAAATATCGCTTAACCCGGATGTCACCACGCCTTCTCCCGGTCCTATTTTTGCTATTTTGGAAATGTAGAGCAAATTCAGGTATAATCCGCCGGACCACCCAACACTGCCAACTTCCCGGCTCTTTTCCAAACGAGCGCTGACAAACGTATTCTGATCCATTAAGATTTCCACAACCGATTGATCCGGCGTTGTGGAAATTGTTTTCCCAACCAATCCTTCTGCATTTATTACCGCCATGTTTTCAGTAACACCGTCATTCTCGCCACAGTCGAGTATGATCGTCCCAAGTAAATTTTCCGTTCCGGCGCCAATCACATGCGCTGCGACAAAATCATGAGGAGATGACCGTTTAAGTTTTAGCAACTTTTTAAGACGCGCATTTTCCAGAGCCATTTCACGCAATTGTTGATTGTTTATATGCAGATTGAAATTTTCCTCGATTAGCAAGTTGTTTTGCTTTTCCAGGTTTGTGCGCATGTGCAAACGATGTTTTACAGCATCCGTAAATTCAACAACTTGCAACAATCCCCAACGCACGCCTTTTAAGGAGCCGGTATCGCTAAAGCTCATCATCACCGCGGATAAAAAAATATAGAGCAACAAGAGCAAAAATGATTTGTTTACAAATGGTAAATATCGTGGAAACTTCATGCCTAACGCTCAGTGGATGTTCGTTCGCCCTACAATGAGCGATTCGCTTTTGGCTGTTGGTTGTTAGCTGTCAGCTTATTAATTTACAAATCGTTAGAGCTGTTTTGTTCAATGACTCTTTAGATGAACAACTTTTATTCGACACATTTATTAAAAAAGACAAATAGCGAAGCGCTAAAAACAAAAGCGAATAGCATTCATTAAATTCGCTTTACATTCGGCGATTGCTTTTCAGCAGCACTTTTTGGAATCGGGGATAGTCTTCAAGGATTTTTCCACACCCGCGCGCCACGCAGCCCAGCGGGTCTTCAGCCACGTTCACCGGGAGCCTCGTTTCCTGAACAACGCGGTCATCTAATCGCCGCAGCAACGCGCCGCCGCCGGAAAGCACGATGCCGCGATCCAGAATATCCGACGCCAACTCCGGCGGTGTATGCTCCAAGGTGATTTTGATGGTATCAACAATCGTGTGGATCGGTTCGTTGAGCGCCTCCCGGAGTTCCACGGAATTGACTTCCACGGTTTTGGGAATGCCGTCCACCAAATCGCGCCCTTTAACGGACGTGGTGATTTCCTCTTCCAACGGCAGGGCCGAGCCGACTTCACATTTCAAATTTTCAGCGGTTTTTTCGCCGATCAGCAAATTGTAATTCTTTTTGAAATATTGTACGATGGCTTCATTCATTTCATCGCCGCCGATGCGAATGGAAGTGTGTTGGACAATGCCGCTGAGGGAAATGACGGCGATTTCCGAGGTGCCGCCGCCGATATCGACAATCATGCTGCCGATGGGTTTGTCGATTTCCAGACCGATGCCAATTGCGGAGGCCATTGCTTCCGCAACCAGGTACACCTCTTTTGCGCCGGCGCGTTCCGCGCTGTCCCGCACGGCGCGTTTTTCCACCTCGGTGACGCCGGATGGCACGCAAACGACGATTTTTCCAATACTAATCCGGTTGATCTTTGCTTTTTTGATAAACTCGCGGATCATCGCTTCCGTTGCCTCAAAATCAGCAATCACGCCGTCTTTCAACGGACGAATGGTCACGATATCGTGATGCGTTCTACCCAACATTTCCCGGGCTTCCAATCCAACGGCCATGATTTTGTTGCTGTGTTCCTCAAACGCAACAATCGACGGCTCATTAACAATAATGCCTTTTCCCTTGACGTAAATCAATGTATTTGCCGTGCCTAAATCGATCCCGATATCGTTAGAAAAAAAATCAAATAATGCCATGTTTCCACTGCTCCTTAATGCTTAAAATGTCTGATTCCTGTAAAGATCATACTCAGCCCGTGTTCATTTGCCGCGTCGATCACTTCTTTATCGCGAATGGATCCGCCGGGTTGCACAATCGCGGTAACGCCGGCTTCCACGGCGGCATCAATGCCGTCGCGGAATGGGAAAAATGCGTCGGAAGCCATTACCAGGTTTTTTAATTCGCGACCGGCGTTGAGTGCTTTTTCCCGGGCGATTCGCACGGAGTCAATCCGGGACATTTGCCCGGCGCCAACGCCATAAATTTCGCGATCCCTAATCAATACAATCGCATTTGATTTCACATGCTTTACAATTTTCCAGGCAAATGACAATTCCGCCGTTTCCCTGGAATCCGGCTGTTTTTCGGTGACCACCTGCCAATTCCGCGGATCTTCAACACTATTATTTGCCTGCTGTATGAGCACTGTGTCATTTAAAAATTTTACGTCCCGCCCATCTCCGAAAAATTTACCAGGTTCCATTTTTAATAAACGTAGATTTTTTTTCGTTTTCAAAATTTTTAGGGCCGGTTCGTCAAAATCCGGCGCAATAATGCACTCGAAGAAAATCTTGTGCATTTGCTCTGCCGCCGCCGCGTCAATTGCCCGGTTGCAGGCGACGATCCCGCCAAATGCAGACATGGAATCGCCGCGCAGCGCTTTCTCAAACGCATCGGCCGCGCTCGTTTCACAGGATGCCGCGCCGCATGGGTTGGTATGTTTGATGATGGCGCAACCAATATCCGGCAAATCGAGCGCCAGTTCGTAAGCGGCGTGAACATCTACATAATTATTGAAAGAAAGCGGCTTTCCCCACAGCACCTCCGCCGCTGCTAACCCGCGTTCTGCCCTGCCAGGCTGGTGGTACACTGCTGCTGCCTGATGGGGATTTTCACCATAGCGCAGCTCGCTTTTTTTCCGCAAAAAATAGGCTTGTTGCTCCGGCAGAACAGCCGTTTCACCATTTTGCCGGGAGAGATATGCCTGAATTTGACCGTCGTACCAGGCAGTGTAGAAAAAGATTTCCCGTGCGCATCTCCGGGAAAATTCCCGCGCAATTTTTCCGTTGTTTTCCGCCAATTGTCGCATAAAGCCGTGGTATTGATCTGGTCGGTGCAACGCAACGACAAAGGCGTGGTTTTTCGCGGCCGCGCGTAATAATGTCGGCCCGCCAATATCGATAAATTCAATGGCGTTTTCCAAGGGCAATTGTTTTGCAACCGCTTCCTCCACAAACGGATAGAGATTGACAACGACCAAATCAATAGGCTTGGCATCCATTTTCTCAAGATCGCGTAAATGGGATTTGCTGCGTTTTGCCAAAATCGGCGCGTGGATCAGCGGATGCAATGTTTTTACGCGGCCATTCAACACCGCCGGATAGCCGGTGACATCCTCAACTTTAGTAACGGTCATCCCGTTAGCGGACAGATGATCCGCTGTTCCGCCGCTGGAAACAATCTCGACGCCATGCCTGACCAGCGCGCTCGCCAAGGCATCCAGCCCGGTTTTATCCCAACAACTCAGTAATGCCCGTTTAATGGAAATCATATTTTCTCAATTTGTAGTTTCCCGACAAAATTCAACCCGGTTTCCCGTCACTTTCATCTTATTTTCGATGATCAGCTTCAAGGCTTCGGGATATGCAATATGCTCTTGCATGAGCACCTTTCGGGCAATTTCATCCGCCGATTGACAATCCTCAACGTTGACAATTTTTTGCAAAACAATGGGGCCGTCATCAAACTCATTCGTCACTAAATGGACGGTAACACCGGAGAACTTAACGCCGGAACGGAAAACGGCTTCATGCACATGCCTGCCATACATTCCCTTGCCGCCAAATGACGGCAGCAAAGCGGGGTGAATGTTGACGATTCGATTCACATATTTGGCGACAACATTTTCCGGTATTTTTTTCAAAAAACCGGCTAACGCAATCAAATCGATGTGATGTTTTTCCAAGATCTGGAGCAGAGCCTCACCAAAAGCTTGTGCGGACCGATAATCTTTCGTCTTGACAATGTAAACCGGCAAGTTGTTTTCTTTGGCAAAATCAACAGCGCCTGCGTGTGGATTATCCGTGATAAGCGTGCCAATCTGTGCGGAAATATAGCCATCCCTGGTTTTGTAAAAAATATTTTGAAAATTGCTGCCTCTACCCGAAGCAAATACACCGATTTGTGTCAATTTTCTTGCTCCATGCGATAGCGATTAAATATAATATTTTCAGGAGTTTTTGTCAATCTTTAATCATCCGCTTCAGGTAATAATACTTTCCATAAACGGCTGCCATTCAAGTATAAACGGGTCTGTGGTTAGCCGTGCATGCACGCCAACGGGCATCGCTATGGATTCGGTCAAATGTCCATAGGGGAAGTTACCAACCACCGGAATCCCGAACGGTAACAGCGTTTTGAGCAACGGATAAACATCGTGTTGATGATCACTCTCTAAAAATTTCCCCAGGATCACCCCCCGGACTTTTCCCAAGAATCCACACAAATAAAGCTGTCGCAACAGCCGATCAATCTTGTATGGCGGCTCGTTAATATCTTCAATAAAAAGGATAATATTGTTGTCCGCCGGAATATAAGGCGTTCCGCATAATGTACAAATCATCGAAAGTGTGCCGCCCAACAATACCCCTTCCGCTTCGCCGTCTTGATGAATTGTTAATTTTTCCGGTAACAAATTCTCTGGAATAATGCGCGTTTTGCTTCCCGAAAGCAGATCGACCGTTTCTGATAAATAGGGGTTTTCCAACCGCATTTGTAAGGTTAAAACCAGCCCGCTGACCGTCGCCAATTTTGTTTTTTCATAAATTGCCCACTGCAATGCCGTGACATCGCTAAAACCGATAATCAATTTGGGATATTCTCGCAAAAGACTGTAATCCACAAGATCGAGCAACTGCGGCGTACCATAACCGCCGCGAATCGCCCAAATTGCCGCGACCTCATCATCTTCGAGGAATTCATAAATATCCGCCAAGCGCTGTTTCGGAGAAGCCGCCGTCATCTCATTTTTTGACAACGCATGCGTTCCGAATTTATAGGAATATCCCAGTTTTTCCAAAATCGCTAATCCCGGCGCCATTTTTTCCGGATCGACAGATGACGCCGGTGCAATCAGCCCCACGGTTGATCCGGGTAAAACAGGACGCAATTTTATCAGATGCATATCGGCGATCCTTCCTCCACATTTTTCGCAAGGCGATGCACCGCATCAAAAACCTGCCGGTATTCATGGCTAAAATTAACGTTTCGCCGCGACATCACCACTTTAGCAACTTCAAGCGCTTTCTCAAATTTGTATTCAGTAATGGAATCAACGCCGCCCCAGCTAAAAGACGGCACAAATTTCGGCGGCATGCCGTTTCCAAAAATATTGCAGCATACGCCCACGACAGCGCCGGTATTAAACATGGCGTTGATGGCTGTTTTAGAATGATCGCCCATCATCAACCCGACAAATCGCGCCCCGGTATTTACCGGCCGTCCGTTCAAAAAAACTTTGATTTTGCCATAATTATTTTTTAAATCCGAATTATTCGTGTCCGCACCGAGATTTACCCAACTGCCTAAGTAAGCATGACCCAAAAATCCATCATGCTGCTTGTTGGAATAGCTGTGGATAATGCTTTCTTCAACTTCTCCACCCACTTTGCAAACGGGACCGACTGTCGTATTTTCATATATTTTCGCAGCAATTTTTACAATACTTTTTTTTCCGATATAAGCGGGACCCTCAATGACGCTGTTTGCCATTATTTTTGCCCCCTGATCAATCCACACGGGGCCGTTTTCCGCATCAATGACGACGCCAGGACTGAGAACAGCGTCAGCCTCAATGCAAACCTGCTCCCGGGGACCGGCAAAATGCACGCCTTCAGATATTTTTCCAGAAATGTTTCCTTTATTTTTGTGATGTGCGTAATCCCCTACGATTTCAGCGCCGTTTTGCAGTACCAAATCCCATAAATAATGCATCACTTTAGGGGTTTTGTCTTTCGCATCAACAGGGTAATTCACTGTTTCGAATGTTTCCCGAACTTTTTTGCTGTCGATGATGTGCTCCGTTAAAATGCGCGCCGCTGCGCCGACATTCGTTTTGAATGCCAACACATCCTCCCGGTGAACAAGCGCCTTGCCTTGGGCCAACGCGTCTAATAGCAATTTGTCCGATGAATTTAAAAACCAGCGACTGTTGAGATAAAGAACCGCGTCATCAGCATCTAAATTTGAAAACAAACGATCTCTAATCAATTGATTATTCTGAAGATATCCCCTCGGATGATAGTAAAATTTCTTGCCGAAAGCTCTTTGAATTTTGGCTTCGATCATCAATGCGCCACAACGCAATTCCCACACAGGACGAAAATAGACCAACGGCAAAAAATTTATGAATTTTTCATCCTCGAAGAGCACTACATTCATCGCGCTTCCCTCTCCTTTATTTATTTTCCCTTGAACTTAACTCAAAATCAATATAATTGAAACATCAATCAAAAAAAAAGCAGTGCTGAAAAGCACTGCTTAATATAAAATAAAAGTCATCTCAACGTTTTATTTTAGTTTGAAATTGAATGGGATACTAACCCAAACCTTTACAAACTTGTCACGTTGCTTTCCGGGTTTAAATTTGAATTGTTTCGCTGCCGTAATTGCAGACTCATCTAACAATGGATGAGATTTCAGCACTTCTACTTTTTCGACATCGCCCTTTGTATTTACCAGCACTTTGACAACTACGGTTCCCTCAATACCGGCCTTTTTCGCCAATTCGGGGTAAACCGGGTTGACGCGTTTAATTTCTACCGGCTTATCCGAAAGCGCGTAAAACGGAACAATCGGCTCTTCCTCTTCGGGAGGCGGCGGTAAATCCTCGACTTCCTGCTCAAAATCGAAGGATTCTTCTTCGATGGTCAAATCTTCCGGGATATCTTCATCTTCGGATTCAATCGGAATTTTGGGACGCGCCGGTGGCGGTGGTTTTTTAATCTGTTGAGTGGGTGGAATTTGCTCCACTTGTATTTCCGTATCAACGGCCTTCTGCAGTTTAACAGCAGAATCGAATTTCTTAAACGCATAGAACAATAAAATTGTCAACCCTAAAGCGACGACTAACGAGGCCTCAAACCACTTTTGGTATTTCAACCTTAAATCTACTTCCGGGTCTTTATAAATAAGTTTCCTGTGAGACATATAAATCTCCCTTATGTTGCACTCTGCAAGGCAGAATAATTAACTTTCAGGGTATTCGCTTTCCGCAATTCTTGCTGGACGTCAATCACAATCCCCATATCCGCATCTTTATCTATCCGAAGCGACATTACCAAGCGCGGATTTTCAACAAGCTTTTGAAAAGCGATCTGACGAAGTTCACTCAATTTTGAGCTTGGAATCGTGATATCGTCAATAACAATCCGATTTTTTCGATCGATCCATATCGTGGATACATTTCGCTTACTTTCGAGCTTTTGAATCATTTTGGCGTCAGGCAAATCAACTTGCAAACCGGAATATTGCCTTAACACTGTTGTGACCATAAAGAAAATTAAAAGCTGAAAGATAATGTCGGGCATGGACGCCGTGGGAACGCCAATTTTTAGTTGTGATTTTCGCTTAATTTTGATCGCCATTGGTACTCCTTGTCAAAGGTAAAATTACCCGATTTAAAACAATCTAAAATCCAATTTACTTTTCTTTAAGTTATTTTGTCGATAACAGATTCGATTTTACTAAGCCTCATCAGGTTCTGCTATCGAGATACGAGTTGCCTTTGCCCGCTTTAGCTGATCCAATACGCCAATATAAACGGCATATTTTGTTCCACGGGTGGTCTTTAGTGAAACGATCAGTAACGGATTTTCCGCAATTTTTGTGCGGATAATCCTGCCAACATCCCGCAC